>CAYOCZ010000432.1:0-1323 GCA_964402475.1 uncultured bacterium
CGCGAAAACGGCTTGGTTCATCTGCTCGGTGTTGAACACTTTGAGTCGCACGAGAAGGTCGAAGTCTTTGACCGTCAGGCCCGTGACGGCCAGAAACAACTCCGGCTCTAGCTTTGTGATCACGTCCTGAAGCGTGTTCTCGCGAAAGTCGGTCAGATACATGAATGCCGGAATGCGTGTCGCGAACTTGATAAGCTTCTCCTGCACGAGCTTGCGCTTGGACTTGAACTCCTTCTCCTCGTCGGTGAGCTGCTTCTTCTCTTTCGCCGACAAGTCCTTTTCCTTCGCCTTGTTCTTGAGGCCCTTAATCTTCTCGCTCTTGTTGATGATGGTTTCGATGATGTGGTCGCCGAGCGAGCGCCAGCCTTCGATGCGCTCCACGGCGGTCATCGCCTCGGGGTTGTCGAGGATGCGGCGCAGGGTGTCGTTATCGACGTTCACGAGCAGAGCGCTCTCCCACTTGCGCGCGAGCAGCGTGGCCGAGGTTCCGGCCATCGCGATGTCGAGAATACCACCCGCGTCGATCTGCGTCATATTCGCGCCGTCGTAGGCCAGCACGGGCAGGAACGACACGAGATCCTTGACCGCATTCTCCGGGTTCGGCTCGTTGGGCGAAAGGCCGATTCCGTACTCCGAGAGCTGCCGCAAGGCGCGCGTGGGCGCAAAATCGAACACAAAGCAGATGGGCTTGAGGATCTCTTCCTCGTGCGGGGTGTCACCGTTGGGGTTCTTGATGGACCACGGCGATTGCACGCGAAACGCGGCCTGGAAGTAGGTCTCGGGCGACTTGAGGTTTCGCAGCATCAAGATGGATGACCACTGCGGCACTGTGACGCCGGTGGTGAGCTTGCCGCAGGAGAGCGTGATGGTTTTGGTATCGAATCCGCTGCCGAGGGCCTTGCGCACGGGCGGCAGCGCGTCCAGCCCAATGCCCGCCATGGTGCCAGCGGCAACTTTCACATCGTAGTCGTGCCAGAAAACGTTGTGCTTCTCGGCCAGCAGGTTCGCCACCGCGTGGCAGGCCGCGACGTTTGGCAGGAACCAGAACGAGTGCTGGAGATAAGGCACCAGGCGCACGTCCGAGTACGGAAATGGCGGACGCGTCCCGGTCTTGAGGTATTCCACCGTCTTGGGCGCGTACGCGCCGCGGATGATGTCCAGCCACTTCTGTACATCACTCTTGTGTTTGAACTGCGCCTTCGCGCTCGTTCCCGATGCCTCGAAGAATGCGTTCAGATCGAATTCGTCGAACTCCCCGGCACTCGCTATTGCCACCAGTTCATCCGGCATCTGGTAGGTCAGCAGACTCATCTGCGGCATCGC
>CAYOCZ010000432.1:1333-3030 GCA_964402475.1 uncultured bacterium
TATTTGCGAACTCTTCCTTGGCGCGCTGCTCGTCGGGGTACGTCCAGTTGAAAATCTGCTCCTCAACAAACTCGCCCGTGGCCAGCGCCCTGAACGGCGTGCCCGAGAGGTAGAGGTACGCCTTGGTAGTGATGGGTAGGAACTCGGTCTCCTTCGCGGAAAGCACTCTAAGGTCCTCGTTCACCTCCTCCAAGCCGGTGGCGTATTCGAGCATCGCCTCCTTCTTGGCGACAGCCTCTTCCTCGCCCTCAAACAACTCCTTGGCCGTATCGCGCCATGCACCGAAGTGATACTCGTCGAAGACCACCAAGTCCCATTTCACTTTGTGGAGCCATTCGTTCTTGGCCTTTATGTTCCCCGCGTCGTCGCGGCCCAGTAGGTCCTGGAAGGAACCGAAATAGACGAGCGGCTTCTTGGCGGAGACTTTCGTCGGATCGCTGTCGGAATTGCGGGAGAGGTACTGCCATCCATCGAAGTCCACGTGAGACTCGAGCTCCGTCTGCCACGCATCTTCCACGGCGGGCTTGAAGGTCACCACCAGCACGCGCTTGGCCCCGAGTTTCCTGGCGAGTTGATAGGTAGTGAAGGTCTTTCCGAAGCGCATCTTCGCGTTCCAGAGGAAGCGCGGGACAGCGTGCATATCCTCTTGCCAGATGGAGTGGAAGTAGGCGTGCGTTTTGTTCACCGCCTCAGCCTGCTCCCAGCGCATTGCGAATGTCTCGTGATGAGTGCCTGTGAACCGCTTTCCGGTGCGCAACTCGGTGAGGACGGTCTTCACGTCCTTTAGGGTGCAGCGCATCCACTCCAGCTCGCTCTTCTCGAACCCCTTCCTGGCGAGCGCCGCGCGTACATCGTGGTCGGTTAAGATGGTGCCATCGTCGCGCTCTGCGCACTCCTCGACCTCGATCTTGTAGTTCTTGATGGCCGCAGTCCTGACCTGCTCAGCCACCCGCTGCTTCACATCGCGCGTGGTCTGTCCGACCTTGAGAAGACCCCTATGCGCGTCGTCGTCAATCGCATAGGCGTAGATGCGCGGCCGGGCTTCCGGCTTGGGCGCGAGGATTACCTCGATGGGCTTAGGCATCGCCTTCGCCCATGGGGCGGATCATGTTGTCGATAAACGCGATTTCGTCCTTTGTGATGCCGTACTTCTTGTAGAGGGTCGCGTCTGTCCAATCGCGATCCATCGGCAGATCGGGCACGAACTGGAATCGCTCGTTGTAGAGATGCTGCGTGTACTTCCGCAGCGACACCAGAAAGCGTACAAACCGCGTACACAGGTAGGCGGCGAACCGCTTTGCTTGAGTCTCCTTCCTGAAGCGGTCGATGACCAGATAGGTTTCGGTGCATGCCGTCCCTGGCCCCGCGATGATGGGGTAGTTGTAGATTTGGTGAGGAAAGCTATCGCCCGCGCCGTAGGCGGCACCCAGCAATACCTTCCACTCGTCTATCCACGCGTCGTTGCGCGGAACGTCGGCCCGCGCGATGTAGGTTTCGCTGTTGTTCCCAAGGAGCAAGACTGGCTTCTTCATCCCTGTTTTCCTCTCCGCGCCCCGAAAATTGGTGCGGATGCTGAAGGGCTGAATGGCCGAGACCTTCTTGGCCAAGTTGCCGAAGCCGTCCTTCTTGTGGCTCTTCGCGGATTCGTGTGGGTAGTTTGATGGGGTAGACTTGGTCCAAGTCGTTGTAGGACGGCA
>CAYOCZ010000433.1:0-3029 GCA_964402475.1 uncultured bacterium
GGTGTCCCCGGCCGGAGTGGTTTCCGACGAGGGCTCGGTGCTCAGGCCGGCGGGGAATCAGACCAACCTCGCGCTGGCCCGCGGCTCGGGCAGCCTGTTGTTCATGGCGTTCCAGGGCTGGGCCGGAAACGTCGGTGGCAAGACCTACAACACTGACCGCATCTGGGGCCTGATGAACCCGACGCCGGGAGGCGGCATCGAGGAAACGATGAACGATGAACGAGTATCGATGAACGTCGGACCGACCATCGTCCGCGGGGTGCTGTTCCTAGGCAGCGACCGGAGACCGAAGACCGGGGACCGGCCAGCGCTGCTCGACATCAGCGGCAGGAGAATGATGGACCTGAGGTCAGGCGCGAACGATGTGAGCGCCCTGGTTCCCGGAGTCTATTTCGTGAGGTCGGAGCCGTCGGCCGTCACCAAGGTCATCATTGCGGAGTAGGGAGTAGCTATGAGAGCGACGCTATTCACCATGTGCCTGAGCCTCTTTGTCAGCACCGCGGCGGCTGTGGATTCCCTCAACGTCCGGTGCGTTGGTGGCATTGACACGCCCGGCGAGGCGTACGGCGTCGCCATTCAGGGTGACTATGCCTACGTTGCAGATGGGGATTCCGGGCTGCTGGTTATCTCGATTGCCGACCCGGCGCAGCCGGTTGAAGTCGGGCACCTGAGCACGCCGGGGACGCTCCGTGGCGTCGTCGTCATCGGGAGCAAGCTCTATGCTGCCGCAGATACTGCCGGGCTGCGGGTAATCTCGGTCGCTGATCCGGCGCAGCCGGTTGAACTCGGGTACGTGATCACGCCGGGCCGGCTCTACGGGATAGCGATCGGCGGTCCCAACTTCGAGTACGTCTACGCCGCGGCGGATACCGCCGGACTACGGGTCATCTCGGTTGCCAACCCGGCTCACCCGGTCGAGGTCGGGTACAACGACACGCTGGAGCAGGCCTATGGTGTGACTGACTGCGGGGACTATGTTTGCGTAGCGAACGGCAGCGACGGGGTCCGGATCATCTCGGTCTCCGATCCCACGCACCCGACCAGAGTCGGCTTCTACTGGGTGATGAGCGGTCAGGCCTGTGGCGTCACATTCAGTGGGGGATGCGGATATGTCGCGACCGGCCTCAGAGGGCTGCACATCTTCTCAATGGCTGATCCCGCATACCCGAGATACGTGGGCCAGTGTGGTGCGTACAACCGGTCCTGGGGAGTGGCCTTGAGCGGCCCCAACGCCTATCTCGCGGCAGACGAGGCCGGGTTGCGGGTCATTTCGGTTTCCGACCCGGAGTCACCCTTTGAGGTCGGGTACTACGACATGCCCGGCTGGGTCAACGGCGTGGCCGTGAGTGGGGAATACGTCTATGTGGCGTACGGCAGAGAAGGGCTGCAGGTGTTCCAGTTCTACGGCCCGGGAGTGGGTGAAACCACGCAGCCGCGCGCCTCAGACCGCGCGCCGGCCGCGACGGTAGTAGGAAGTCTGCCTGCGGGCGTTGCCGCGTTCGATGCGATGGGGCGGCGGGTCGTGAACCCGAAGCCCGGCGTTTACTTCGTGCGAGAAGCACAAGCGCAAACCCAAGCACGAGCGGTCCGTAAGGTCATCGTGTCCAGGTAGGAGGTGACGGTGAAGACGAGGCTGTTCGCATTCTGTCTGGCCCTGCTGCTGGTTGGAGTCGCGCCGGCACAGGACTCGCTCGGCGTGCGCACGGTCGGGTGCTGGCCGTTCGGGCCGGCCAGCGCGGTGACGCTGGACACGGCGCGGAACTTGGCCTTTGTCGGCTCCGGCGGCGGCATCTTCGTGCTGGACGTCAGCGTCCCTGCCTCGCCGGTCGAAGTCTCGGAGATGGGCACGACTGGCACAGTGCAGGATCTCTGCTACGCGGAGGAGTACCTCTATGTGGCGGACGGCGTCGGCCGTCTGCGGGTCATTTCCGTCTCCGACCCGGAGAACCCGGAAGAAGTCGGGAGCTGTCCACTGCCGGCGAGGGCCCGCGGGGTTGCGGTGAGAGGCGGCTACGCCTGTGTTGCAGATGACACGATGGGGCTCAGAGTTATCTCCGTGGCCGACCCGGCGCATCCCGCAGAAGTCGGATACTGCATTACGCCAGACGCTGCCCGTGGCGTTGCAGTCCGCGGCGACCATGCCTACGTCGCGGACGGCGGTGCCGGGCTGCGAGTCATCTCGGTCGCGGACCCGACGAATCCGGTGGAGGTCGGATACTGCGACACGCCCGGTCGCGCCTTGAGGGTGGCCGTGAGCGGGGATTATGCTTACGTGGCCGATCACATGGCTTGCCTGCGAATCATATCGGTAGCCGATCCGTCGAACCCTGCCGGGGTCGCATCTTGCGGTACGCCGGGCAGGGTTCTTGACGTGGCGGTCAGCGGAGAGTACGCCTACGCGGCCGACGACGTGGGCGGCTTGAGGGTCTTCTGGGTCAGCGACCCGACGCACCCTGTCGAGGCAGGATACTGCATCTTGCCGGGTACTGCCAGTCGCCTGGCAGTGAGCGGGGTCTATGCCTACGTTACAGATGGCAGCCTGCGCGTGATCTCGGTTGCCGACCCGGCTGACCCGGTCGAAGTCGGACACTTCGACGCTCCCGGCAGCGCCGCCGGCGTGGCCGTCAGGGACAGCTTCGCTTACGTGGCGGGTGGCGACCTGTGGGTCGTATCGATTGCGGATCCGGCACATGCGGTCGGCGTCGGGCACTGCGTGACACCGGGTAGCGCCAGTGGCGTGGCTGTCGGTGGTGACTACGTCTATGTTGCAGACGGCGATTCCGGGCTGCGGGTGGTGTCCGCTGCGGACCCGGCAAATCCGGTGGAAGTAGGATTCTGTCAGTTGACGGGTAGGGCAGGCAGCGTCGTCGTGAGCGGGCAGCATGCCTATGTGGTCGCGCACTTTTCCGGCCTGCATGTGGTGTCAATCGCGGACCCGGAGCACCCGCTCGAGGTCGGGTCGTTGGGTGTGTTCGCATACGGAGTTGCAGTGGACGGCGACCACGCATATGCCGTCGGAGACAACGATT
>CAYOCZ010000434.1:0-3012 GCA_964402475.1 uncultured bacterium
GGCCAACCACTTGCTGTGTGGGTCGACCGTCTCTGGCCTGGTAAATGCCAAGCGAGAAGCGGTCCAAGCTCATGATGTCGTCATAGATCTCGACTACGGTATCGGTTGCGACCGTGTCGCCGTTGGGCAGCAGGTGCGTGCTTTCCGGCAGCTCCGCATGCTCCTCGCGACCAACTTCTCGCTTCTGTCCGTACTGTTCGTGTTCTTCACTCATGATGGCCTCCTTGATTCTTCCGTGTGATGATCCATTCGGTTGTCTTCTGCTTGTTGCCTTTCACGAACTGGCTGTTTTCGGTTTAGCCATGTCCATTCTATGCCGCCAGAACCGCCTCACACAGCGCCTTGGCCGTGTTCACCGGGACGGCGTTTCCAATCTGTTTCACTTGCTCGGTCTTATTTCCGGCAAACCAGTAATCACTCGGGAATCCCTGGGCCGCGGCCAGCTCGTGCGGCATGAGCATTCGGAAACGGATGTCGAGCTCGTAGACATCACCGGTGAGCAGCCCGAAACGGTCCTTTGTTGCGACCGTGTGAAGCGCGTTACTCACAGGATGCACGCCTCCGCCGCTGCCGTAGTACTTGACGATGAGCGGCTCAACGAGCGCGTGCCGTGGATTGGTAGCCAGAACCGTGGAAAGCGGTCGTCCGCCGGGAATAGCTGCCAGTGGATCGATCGACTGTATGGACTCGCACAGCTGGTGCGCATCAGGATGGTTTCGAGAGTGCGTCTCGACAGCAATTTCCCAGTGGTTTACAGCCAGAAGGTCAAGGCGCATACCGAGTTTGTCGGCGGCCATGATCATACCCGTGCTCTCACCGCCGGCGCCGCAGAACAGGTCCGCGGCCATGATGACGTTTCCTCGTCTTGACATCCCTACTCCTTATCCTTCAATCGCAGTCCCCCGGCACGCTAGGCGCTTAGAAACGGCACACACACGGCGTGCCGGGGCGCGAACTACTTCATGCAACACTTCTTGAACTTCAGGCCGCTTCCGCATGGACATGGCGCGTTTCGCGATATCTTCTCCGTTTCGCGAACCAGGCACAGTCGCCGCCGGTCACGGCTACGGGTCCACCCGCATTCGCAGGCAAATGGTCTTCCGTCGAAGTAGCTCTTTGCGGCGTATTTCGAGCGGCACTTCGGGCAGCGCTTGTCCGGATCGACTGGCTTGCTATCAGGCTTCCGCCCGTTGTGGGCATACGCCGGACAGTCGACATCGCATGTCTCCTGCCGCTGGGCTCCCTGAAATGGGCAGTTCCCAATGAACTTGCAGCTCCGTTCTCCCCAGCTCATACCTGGCCCTTTCCGGTTCCGCAGCCATCTGCGATCCACTGCGTGATCGCCTTTTCGACAGGCTTCCAAAGCTTCGGTTTGGCGCGCTGGGTAATGAATCGGTCGAAGACAAGGAGGAATCGGCTGAAGAAGTCCTCGAGCATGTTGATGCGCTCACATGCCTTTTCCACCATTGTGAACTCATCTGACCTGGGGAGCTTCAGCGAGCGGAAGATAAACTCGCTCGCGTCAAACATGGCAGAGCAGATCTCGTCTCCGCGGGCGAGGGTGAGTTTTGCCGAAGAGAGCCGCTTGCCGGCACGCATGGCTGCCACTGCCTCGCCGCTAAGGGTCGGCTTGCCATGCTTCACTACCACTTCAAATGCGCCCTCGTCGCCGTCGTGCACCAGCGTGAGCGGACCGTCGAGCGAGATAGCGATGCTACAGCCCTCAACACCCACCATGCCGCCAGACTCGCTCATGATGTACCAGAGCCATGTGAGGAACTCCGGTCCTAGGTTGTCGGCAAAGAGCATCTCGGGCGGACCATCCACAAACGTGGTCGGTGCCAGGTCTCTTGCCAAGATATGGTGTCGCTGTAGAGCGGCGGTGGCGGCCGTGACCTCAACCACGTCGACTCCCGGGAACGTGCCGAGGAACGCGGCCCGTATGGCGCAGATATTGGAATAGGAGATCCCGGTCGCAAACATGTGTCCTGACTCCGGGTTCACGATGATGGCAAGTCCGCCAAGAGTTGGCGGCATTTCAGGCAGCAATCGTTCAGAGACCGCCTTGCGTATCTCCATTTTGCGGATCTTGGTTATGTATCCGGATGGTGAAGCGGCGATTTCTGCAGCTTCCTCAATCCGGCAGTTAGCCTGAAGGAGAGCGGATGGAATCTTCCTGGCCGCACTCATAAGGACGAACATGCCATGCTCACCAAACGTGACAGATTCCTCGGTGATGTTTCGGTCAAGCAGGTGTCGGGTGGTTACCCATCCTCCTATGGCGTCTTGCTCGAGCGACTCAATTTCCGGGGCGGCGTTGGCGGCGAGACACTCCACCCAGTTCTCTGGCAGGCAGACAGGTAGGTAGAACATCCTGCAGCTGATACTTCCGTTAGCTATTCCCATGGCGGTTCTCCTTGTTGCTTATTGTGTGACCAATCGAGCACAGGGCCACCGGCGCCGACACCATGCCGGCACCGGCGGCTATATATATGCGCCAGACACGGGATGTTCCTTTCGCTTCGTCTCGTTCATTGATTTGCACTGTGACTCGAAATTCATGTGACTTACAGCATGTAGGGTTGCTTCTCTTCCGGCTCCGGTTCATCCAGAAGCAGGCTTTTGATCTTGCGAAGGCAGCGACGCGCGAGGGCGCCATCCTGGAGTACCCATACGTACACGCGCCGGCCATTCTGGCTGGGGAAGCGCGATTTAAGGCGTGTCTCTGTCCGGACTATCCCGAAGCGCGGAAGGGTGGCAAATGCGACGCCGATCAGCTTTGAGTTGGGAATATCTCTGTCCGTTACGTCATTGGCGCTGCAGTATCCCTTGCGAAGGGCCTCCCCTACGAGCTGCATGACGACGCGGGTCGTCTCGGGTGCCCACTTGCGAACTGATCCGGTCAACCAGGCTGGTTTCTCTTCGACGGACTTCACCATAGCGATATCCTTCGGTTAAGCGGGTTGCTCAAGAATCGCGTTCTGCGTCGCTCCTGGGCGGAACAAATAATCC
>CAYOCZ010000435.1:0-3007 GCA_964402475.1 uncultured bacterium
CCCCTACCCCACTCCCCCGGCTATTCGGTGAAATGCTGGGCAAATCGCCCGGATAGCAGTCGGGCAGGCTATTCTCCCCGCTATCCGGTGAGGAATCCGGAGAGCTACTTGGTCGGCCATTCGGCAAGCGCCCGGGCAGGCCACCTGCCGGGAACTCCGGCAAACAGCCGGAAAGATCGCCCGGACAGCAATCCGGCAAGCTATTCCGCAGATTGCCCGTACAATCGCCCGGAAAGGAATCGGGAGAGCAATCCGCCGAGCAATTGGGCGGGCAATCTACCCGACTATTCAGCAGGCTATTCAGCAGATTCTCTGGCCGATTGCCTGGAGAGTTATCTGCCCGACTTCCATCGCAAGCCTGCCTTCCTTGCTGTCCCGCATGACGCGAGCACAACCGACCGGACTCGCTCGCTCTGCACTAGCACCAAACAAGGCTGCCCGCAGCGGTGCGGGCAGCCGCGCAGGGACCTGACCCGGGAAAACGGGGACTGTCCCGCGCCGAGTTCGACGCAGGCGCTCAGAGGGACTGTCCCCGCTTTCCCTGACGCTTCGGATCGTGTCCCGAGCCGAGAACTATTCGGTCAGGACGACCTTGCGGCTGATTCTCTCTGCGCCGTTGTCCAAGGTGCAGAAGTAGACTCCGGCTGGAAGGATGCCTGAGGGCAGCTTGGCCTCGTATCTGCCCGGAACGACGTAGCCTTCGGACAGGGACCGGACCAGCCTGCCGCCGACGTCGTAGAGGCCGACAGATACCCGGCTCGGGCTCGTCACTTCGTAATGCGCCGAGAACGCACCCCGCGCCGGATTCGGAGCTACATCCAACCGAAGGGAAGCCAACGGCCGCGGCTTCTCCTCTTCGATGCCACTGCCGGTGTACTTACACACCCAGACGCGCGCAGGCGGGATGCTGGTGTAACTGGCGACCAGGAACTCAGACCGGCCGTCGCCGTCTATGTCGCCGGCTGTGCGGACCCTCATGCCGACCTTTCGGTTGGGCTCTCCCGTCATCCAGGCGTCCGGCACGGTGTCGAAGTGACTGCCTATCTCCCAGAGGTAGGCCCCACCCGTGGCACACGGCGGTAGGTACGGCGCACCGGCAACCAGGTCGTCGTTTCCATCGCCCGTGGCATCGCCCGCGGATTGGGCGGAGTATCCAAGGTTGGCGCTATCCAAGGGACCGATGAGGCTGACGTCGGGAACGCTGTCCATCGGCCTGCCGCCCTGGTGGACGTAGACCTTGCCGCAGTTGCTCGCAGGGTTGTAGGCCCCGTGCGGCCATAGCTCGTTGCCCTCGACCGCGTAGTCGAAGCTGCCCTGAGCGTTCAGCGCTCCGGGTTTCTCGAAGCCCAGGAAGTGAGCCGCCCCTTCGCCGGACATGGCCATGTCGTAGCTCGTGTCCATCGGATTGCCGCCATAATAGACGTATACTCGACCTCTGCGGTCTGAACCATACTGCCATGCTCCGATGTAGAGGTCATGGAAGCCGTCATGGTCGAAGTCGCCCTCGGCAGAGACTCCGATGCCGAACCCCTCGTACTCGCCATCGTGCCCGCCCTTCAGCGTCACGTCCGGTATTGTGTCGAAGCCGGGGCCACCGTAGAAGACGTAGACTCTTCCCGTGCCGAAGCGTCCAGGCTGCTCGGCAGAATAGTATGCTCCCAACACAAGGTCGTCATAGCTGTCGCCGTTCACGTCGCCAATCGAGACGTCAGAGCCGAAGCGTGAGTTCAGCCACCAAACGCTTTTACCCCGGATTATGTGGTCGGGATCCGCATCCATGAGATCCCCTCCGAGGAATACCGTGCATATGCCAGCGCCGCCATCCGCCGCGTCCTCGCCCACCGCGACATCCGCAAAGCCGTCGCCGTTCAAGTCGCCGCAAGCCAGTACTGGTGGATTGGAGCCTTTCCACACTGGACTCCTCAGAACCAAGCCCGGTGCCGAATCGCCTACGTGGTCTCCGTAGTAGACATTGACAATCCCTCGGAGAGGAGTGACACCGCTATCCGCGTTGAAGGTGTCCGATGCGACCACGATGTCAGGGACGCCATCGCCGTTCACGTCGCCGCTGGCGAGTGACGCACCGACGTAGTCGAGCGCGGTGTCTCCCGGAATGGTCCAGATGATGTCAATGTTCTCTGTGGTCAATGCGTACGCGGGAACCGCTATTAGCGCGACGGACAGGAGGGCGGGAGCCAGTCGTTTTGTGCGCATCTCACTTCTCATGGTCACTCCATTCAGTGTCAGGTCTGTTGCACTTGGCAGTAACTGCCCATCTTGCCCCTCCGTCATTGCTGTAGAGCATGTGCCCGTCCTCACAGGTTATCCAGACGTGCCGCACGTCCATGGCCTGCACCTTCAGGAACGGCACGTTGATGTCGGGCCGGACTACCGGGCACGACGCGGTCCAAGCTTGAGAGTTCTCACCGCCAGTCGTTGTTCTGAATACGACGCCCCTACCGCGTTCCGGGTCATCGCGCTTGCTCCCGACAATCCAGCCATGGTCCACGTCAGCAAAGGAGACGCCGAGCAGGTCATACTGACCCTTACCGAGGTTGTACTCCAGTTGGGTCGTCCCGTTGACTGTCTTGAAGACCCGACCGCTGTCCCCAACCGCCCATTGCACGGCGCTGTCGCCTGCGGTCAGACTGCAGGTATCGTTCAGCGCCGGCCCGTTCGGACCAGAACGGTGCGGACCCTCGTCTGCCGTCGCCGTTGCCATCATGATGATGACAATGAGCAGGCAGGCGACCACCGCGTGTTGTGCTACACGCATTCTAACCTCCCGTTCGAACTGTACCTCCTCCGGCGCTCTGCCCAGCCCGTAAACAGACGCCGTTTGCCGCTGTCAGGCAGACTCAGAACGTGTCGGCGACCTTGAGTCTACTGTCGTCAAGCACAAGTCGCAAGCCTCATGGCTCCCCGCAAGCAGCCATGAGCTAGAACCTCCCACCGATGCCGATGAGCGGGATGAAGGCGATGCCGGTGGACTGGCCGGTGACGATGT
>CAYOCZ010000436.1:0-3002 GCA_964402475.1 uncultured bacterium
GGCTGCGCGATCTCTTTCAGAGGCACCGCCAGCAGAACCGCGACAAGATGATCACGATCTCCGACGACGCGGAACTGCTCGATGCCCAGATCGGTGTGCTCGTCTGCGAGCTTCCTGGACGCATCGCGGCCGAGCAGTTGGACCTGGATGCTATCGCGCAGGACGAGACGAAACACAGGCAGTTGAACCGAGGCGTCCAATTCAAGGACGAGGCCGCGGTGGAGGCGGCGATAGCACAGGGCCGCGCAGCGGCAGAGGCCGTGGGGTCTGAGGGCTACCAGATGTGGGCGCGTCGAATGACGGCGCTGGTGTGGGCGCACTACATGGCGCTCACGTGGTGCCAGCCAGCCGAGCGCGCCGTGCATCAGGCGTGGATACGCGAGATCAAGAGCATGTTCGATGACCTTCAGAGTGTGATAGACCTCGGCGTTGTTGCCGAGGAGTTCCAAGAGGCGCAGGCCAAGGAGCAGATTGCAAAGGAGCAGGGCAATGGCTGAGACCGAGAAGGACTCCCAAGGGCAGCCCGGCGCTGGCGGCCCTGGCACCCCGACGGGGGACGCCGGGACTCCCGCACAGCCGGCCGCGCCCGCGGCCCAGACCGGTCAGGTCGGTGCAGGACAGTCGGACACCGCGAAGCCTGCTGAGGGCGGCGAACCCGCCATTGAGCAGATTCCTTCCGGGATTCCCGACGTACCACCCGCCGTGTGGGAAAGCGAGAAGAACCCGCTGAAGAAGCGCCTGAGCGACACGCAGCGCTCTCTCACAGAGAGAAGCGAGCGGCTCAAGACGCTGGAAGCCGAGAATGCCGAGTTGAAGGCCAAGGCAACGGCCGCCCCGGCTACGCCGGACTCGCGGACCGTGGCCGAGCCGACTCATGGCGAAGTGCAGGGATACTCCGATGAGGAGTTCCTGCGGACGTGTACTGTGACGCTCGACCAGTGGAAGCAGGACGCTATCGCGCAGGCACAGCAGCAGACCGACATGACCGGCGTGACCGTCTCTCCGCAGTGGCCTACCCAAGAGGCCCGACGGTTTGCCGCCACCATGGACGGAGAGCTATCCCGCCGTGGCATCCCGCAACCGTGGTCGTTGTATGGCATGCTGGTCAAGCGAAGTGCTCCGGCTCTGCCGGCAGCCGAAGTCGCACCAGCCGCCGCTCAGACCGTCCAGCAGGAGCCTGTGGACGTGGAGGCGCGTATCAGCGACGTGCTGAACCTCCGCGAGCAGGTGAACGATGGCATGCAGAGCATCGCCACCACCTATCCGCAGGGATTCTTGCAGCAGAAGGTGATGATGGACGGTGGACGGACCTCCACGCTCGGGGCCGTGCTCAAGCAGTACTGCCTCGAGCTGAAGGAACCGAACACCGACCGAGTCCTCGCCATGTACTTCACCGGCTTCCGCGACCGCGCACGGGAGCAGATGGTTGCCGCCAAGCTAGGCCAGAGGCCCGGCACGGCAGCGGGTCAGCAGTACACCGGCGTGCGCACCAACCCGATTCCCGAGCACGACCTACGCGATGATGCCATAGCTCTCTACGAGTCTGTCGGCATGTCTCGCGGCGGGACGTCCGTCCGTAGGGCGGAAGACGACGCGGACTGGGAGCGTGCTCCCAGCCCGGAGGCTCCCTCTTAGCGCCTCGCTAACAGAGGAGAAGACACGCCATGGCTCAGTATGTACCCGGGTCCACGTTCACCCCGTCACTGGACGCCGCAGGCGTCACTACGGTGAATGGGGGCTACGCTGGAACCCTCCACAACGCGGTCACCAGCCTGAATGCTGACGCCACGTCCGGTGCCCTCACCACGACGTGGCCCACCATGAAGGTTCCCATCGAACCCGTGATCTGGGTGAGGAACGCCGACTTGGGCCCTTGTCGGGTGATCCTTGACAAGAAGCCCATGCGCCACCTGATCTACTGGGGCAGCAAGTTCTACTGGAATGAACGGGTGATGATGCCCGAACGCGATCGGCCCGCAGGGTCGGTCACGGCTGGCGCGACGATGACCATCGCCGTCGGCAACGTGGGCATCTGGACAGTGAACGACGTGTGCGTCGGCTTCAAGCCCAAGTTCCAGGGCTGGGTCACCGCCACTCCGGCCACGACCAGCGCGGCAGGCACGATCACCGTGTCGTGCGGCAGCAACGCCCCGGCGACGAACCTGAACACGAGCACCATCCTGCTCCGCATCGGTTCGACTCGGCGTGAACTGGCCATGCCCTACACCCGGCCCCGGACGCAGGAAACCCAGTTCGAGAACACCTACTCGTTCCCCGAGGACTGGCTGATCATCTCCAACAAGGAGAAGCACACCGTCGAGGACATCAAGCTCCCCGTCGGCGGACGCTGGGAAGGCGAGATGAACCTCCTGAAGGAGTCGCATCTCGAATGCCTTGAGAAGATGATCATCTGGGGCATGAGCGACATCGACACCACTGGTGCCAATGCCGTCGGGTTCACGGACGGGCTGTACAACCTGACCCAGACCCACATTTGGGACGCCGCTGGCACCGTCCCGAACATCAACAGCATCGAGCAGTTCCTCACGGACTTCTGCAAGGAGAGTCTCCGCCAGAGGGGCCAGGTGATCGGCTTCACCGGCACGTACCTGCCGCAGATCCTCAGCAACACCGCCATCGGCAAGCTGCAACTCGTCAGCCAGGACGAGACCATGTACGGCATGCACGTGACGAAGTACAAGCTGGCCTCGACCGGCGAGATCGTCACCCTCATGTACCACCCGCTGTTCGGGCAACTGGACGATTCCTTCGAGGGCTACGTCCAGTTCGTTCGGATGAACCCCGAGGCGCTCGCCCTCGTGTGGCACACGGCCTATCCCGCGACGAAGCGGATCGACGCCGTTCTGCCCTACGGCCTCGACGGCGTCATGGCCGGCTTCCGTTCGGCCCTGACCGTCATGGTGAAGGACGAGGCTCTCCACCTGGCGAAGATCGAGAACATCGGCCGGCCCACCATGGTGTAGTGGTGAGCCACTGTGAAT
>CAYOCZ010000437.1:0-2976 GCA_964402475.1 uncultured bacterium
CGACTTGGGCCAACACTATCCCATCAAACTACCCACACAAACACGCGATGAGCCGCACAAAGTACTGGTACTCGCCCATGACGTAGAGCTTGTTGAGTTCGGGAATGAAGAACCCTCTCGATAGGTTCGCAGTTGGGAGCCTGATGATGGTGTCTATCTCCACCTGCGCAAACAGGACCAGAGGAACGAGCACGAACAGCAGCTTCTTCATTGACCACACTCCAATCTCGGAGGGGTGGAGAATCCGCGCTTCGTCATGGTCTGCACCCTACCTCGTCACCACGACCTTGCGGATGGCAGCGTCCGGTCTCCTGTCTTCGGTCTCCGGTCCTCTGATGAAGTAGACCCCAGGGGTCAGATGCCGGATGTCATTCGCGCCGGGCTTCACGATTACCACCTTTCGTCCCGCCGCGTCCAGCAGGACAGATTGCTGGTGGACTACAAGAGGTGAGTTTCTCGACACTATCGTGGGAACTACGGGCTTCCTTGGCGTGAGGGGCTGAAGTGCCTCCTCCACGCCGGGCGGGTCAGTCCGAATCACCGGGATACAGGAACCGAGACCGAAGTCGCCACCGCCGCCCACATAGACACGGCTGCGCGCGGGCACCATGACAAACGTCTCAGGAATGATGCCCGAATTGAGCGACCCGACGATGCTGTCGGTGCGGCTGTCTATGAACGTGACTGTGCTATTCCAGCCCTGGCTGCAGTAGACCAGGCCGCTGGCGCTGTCGTAGCCGAGCGCCTCGACCATGTGGAGCGGAATCTCGGCGATGACGGAGTCGGTCGCGGCGTCCGCAACCAGGATGTAGTTGTTCCCGCCGCACGCGCAATACACTTTGTCCACGCCCGGGGCATACAGCAGGTCCGTACCCCCTCCGGCTTCCCACGGCGCCTCGGCGACCAGCGTATCGCCCGCCGGGTCGAAGGTGCAGAGCGAATTCGGCCGCCAGCAGTAGACTCGCTTGCCCTCGGGGCCGGCTACGAGTCGAGAGAAATTGAACGGATACGACCGGATGAGCGTATCCCCGACGCAGTCGATAATGGAAACGGCACCGTAGCCACCAATATAGAGCTTGTCGTAGGCCACGTAGCACATCGACCACACAATTTCTGTCGGTGTTGGAATTGTCTTCACGACCGAGTCGTTCCGGCAGTCAATGACGGCTATCCCATCAGCGGAGGCGTAGACCTTGTTCACGCGCGGAGCGCTGCACAGCACGTCGCTGCTCACCGGCAGAACCTTCGTTACCGTATCGGCCGTGGGGTCAATGACCGTAGTGCCAACGCCGCCGCAGTACACCCGGTTGGTCGGAGCGTGCCAGACAACGGAACTAGGGTTCCGGCCGACCTGAACGTGCCCAACCGGCCGGTTTGTCGCGGCGTCAATGGCGCCAGCCTCGCCAAGGACAGAATAGCTGGCATAGTACACCTTGTCGTCAATCGAGTCGTAACACATCGGTTTGGATGACCCACCGATGAAGATGGTGCGAAGCAGACTGTCGGTGCCGGTGTCGAAGACCGCCAGTCCGGGACCGTGGTGGTCGGTGCAGTACGCGCGGCTCCGCTTCGAACTCACCAGCAGTTCGCCTCGGTGAGGGCCTGGTATCTTCGCGGCTATGGTGTCGGCGACTCCGTCTATCATCACCAGTTCGCCATCCCGTAACGCGTAGACTTTGCCGATAACGGTATCGCAGGCGATGGATGAGATGCCCACCCCGCACCGGCGGAGCCGGGTGACGAGCGTGTCGGCAGCGCAGTCGAAAACCAGCACCACACCATGATCACTGTCGACGGAGTATAGCTTCTGGGTGCGCGAATCGACGCACGCCACCGCCGTGCTGCCCTCCATCGTGTCCAGCACGACTCCGGTCGTGCCATCCAGCACGAGCATTCCGATGCCGGAGGCGCTCGCGTAAACCTTGTTGGCGACGGCATTCACAACCAAGGACCTGCGCCACGTTCCAGCGTAGGCCGCGACAATGGAGTCGCTCGCTCCATCAATCACCACGAGTGTGTCGCTCACGACACAGAAAACCCTGTTGCTGGCCGGGTTGTGGCACAAGCTGGACGGCCTTTCCCCGACGTGGATCGTCCTGACAACGCTGTCCGAAGCACAGTCGATGACCATCAAGTCGTCGTGGTCTTCGGTGGTGACGTAAATCTTGTCGTCGGCACTGTTGTAGCATAGGGCAGTCGGCAACCCGGAGGCACCCATGGGGATGGTCGCAACCACCTGGTTGGTGGCGCACGATATCACAAGGACCCGGCTCCATCCGTAGTCCGCTGCATAGACCGTGTTCCGGCGGGTGTTTGTGCAGACCGCAGAGGCATAGACGCACGGGACCTTGGCAACTCGGGTCCTGGTCTCCGCGTCCACGACATAGACAGGTCCACTGGCGTCCCCGATATAGGCGTAGCGCTCCGAAGTGTCGGTTGTGAAACATGTGGGGTAGATCGCTCCGCCAAGCGAATCCGGCAAGGTGATTTTCGTCTCCAGCCACTGGGAGTGCCCCGCGGTCGCGCCGAACAGCAGCGCCATCACGCACAGGAGTAGCCTCACGTTCCGGTTGTCATGGGAGTCACTGCGAATGCTCGAACCACGGTCGTTGACTCGAATCATCTCATCGCCTCCGGTCAATACACGCCTCAGGGCTTTGGACGCCCTTCAATCCGGCACGGCGGCTGCCCACAAGTCCGCTGTGACTAGTTTCGTTGCCACAATTATACCCCCACACGGCCAATGTCAACACCGGGGCCGCGTCAACCCCGAGAGCCTCGACCTCTCGCCTGAACCCCCACCTCCCCGCCGCCTTGTTTGGCACAAGAACCTGGCCGGATTTGACGTTCCGGCACAATCGGTCTAGTATCGAGTTGTGAAGAAGCAGACGTCAGCGTTCGGGAAGTACGTCGCCCAGGCGCTGAAGGCCGGCGTGCTTGAGGCCAAGGTGATTCCAGTCAGGAACGTCGTGACCG
>CAYOCZ010000438.1:0-2971 GCA_964402475.1 uncultured bacterium
TGTCGAACCAGTCCGCTCGCCTGAATCTCCTTCAGCACTGTGGGATGCTCCGGGTCGACAAGGCTAATAACCGCAACTTCGCTGCCCAGGCACAAGAAAGCGAGAGAGTCACCTCCGGTGACCTCGAACGCAGGCCCCCGCCCCCATTTGCCGACGAGCCGCAAGCCCCCGGAGTCGCTCGTCGGTGGCAGCGGAGAGTTCTCGCCGGGTAGCGCCATTCCCCTTGTTGCGAGCCAGCGACTCCGAAGCCGCGGATGGACGCGTCTCAACGAGTCTAGCACTGCCGGCCTCTCTTGCATGGTCCCGGCAAGACCAGACGCCGCGACGATCGCCAGAAGGCCAAGAACTGTCAACTTCCCGAGTCGGTTCACGGAATCATGCTACCATTGCACGGATTCCTGTCAAGCTCCAGAATCCGACCCCGTCCGCGTGAACCGGAACTCCAGTTTCTTGCCCTTCACGATAGAATCTGGGTAGCGTACGCCGAGGTTGAACTTCACCCACTCATGGTCGACATTCCCGTTGTGGTTGCCTGAAGCGATTTCCGCTCCGCCCGGATACGTCAGGACCGAGACGTAATAGTCGCCGCCTCCGCCTTTGGTCCCAGCGAACAGCTCGCAGTACGCACCCGCCGCGCTGTCCAGCTCGTCGAAATTGATCGTCAGGATCTGGCTCACGTAGTCCTGCCCCTGAACGGTTCTGGTCCAACCACTCTGGGCCGCGGACACGGGCTCAATATGGATGGCACGGACTAGTGCCATCGCAGAACCGCACATCGCCATCAGCACGGCGACGAGCTTGAACGTTTGTCCCTTCACGCCTTCCTCCTATTGTTTGACGAACTTCGCTCTTGCCGCTGCTTCTCCAATTCCGACCTCGACGAAGTAGACCCCGGGCCTGACACCCGCCAGGTCGAGGGTTATCTCGCCGCTTGGCTCGCAGCCAACCTCTACGCAGGGTACGACCCTGCCGGCAACGTCGCGAATGGTCACCGACCTCGGCAACGCTCCTAACCCCGAGAGTGTGGCGTTCGCTCGGGCCGGATTAGGCCTCAGGCTCAGCCCTCTGTTCTCGGGGACGGCGTTCTGCGTTTCGCCTATGGCAACCTGTGTCGACTCGAAGATGCAGACCCCAGCATCCCAGCAGGCGGCGTAGATGTACGGCGACTTGTACGTCAGCCTCTTTACTGTGTATGGTGTCGTCGCAAAGCCACGAACTCTCATGTTGTGGATGTCGCTGGCGTCAACGACGCGGATGCCGTCCCGATTCGCAGTGTAGAGCAGTGTTCCGACGCCCTCCACCCAGTACGTGCTGGGTCCCACGCTCAGCGAGTCAAGCAGCCGAGGTTGCCCAGGCTGAGCGACGCTATAGACGATGACGCCTCCGGATGATACAAACGCATACGTATCTCTCACTGAGATGTTCCAAGCTCCGCGCCCGAAGTTGCCAATGACTTGCGGGCTGGCGGGATCTCCGACGTTGACCACATCGGATACGAAGTTGCCGATGTACGCCAGAGTATCCTCAACACAGAGCCCCGCGCTGGTCGCGTCCCCAGCCACGCAACTCCCCACCAGCACCGGCTCACGCGGCCGGGCAACGTTGACGATCTGGAAGCGGTTGACCTCCGCTACATACACGAAGCTGTCGCGAAGGACCATGTCCCGGGGCGTGTTGAATACGCCGCAACCGCCAACCATCACAGGCTGCGAGGGCACCGTGACGTCGAGCGCTCTGAAGCTCGGTATGTTGAACCAGTCTACGAAAGCGAAGGAATCCTGCGCAACCACTGAGGTCATAAATGGCATCTGCCAAGTCGTGTCATATGACCCGAGCGTGGTCGGCTTCGCCGGGACGGTTACGTCGAGTATCGCCAGCCCAGCCATCTCGTTCGCAACGTAGGCTCTGCCGTTGTCGATGTAGACATCAACCGCCTGGTCAAATTCCAGAAGGAAAGTGTCGCGAACGGGCGCCGAGGTATTCCGTGTGTCATAGACCTGAAGTCCTTCCCAGTGACATCCGACAAAGGCAGCGTCCGCCAATTCGCTGGCCCAGATGCCCATGCTCCAGCCTCGCGTCGCGGCGGAACCGATGAGCCGAGGTCGGGTCGAGTCGGCCACAGATATTATCGTAAGCTTGTTGAAGTCATCCTCACCTGCGCCCAACGCCAGTGTATCTACAAGGTGAACATCGTTGCCGCCCGCAGAGTCCAGCGAGCCAATCTGGTATGGGAGGGCCGGCGTGGTTACGTCAAGGACGTGGAACGTGATCTCGCCCGGCTGGTTTGGGTTGAAGGTCGTAACGAAGCAGAGATGCCCCCGAGCCAGCACCTGCTCGACTGCGCTGCCCCAGGAACCGATACGATGCGGGCTGGCCGGATTGGATACGTCTATGACGTACAACCCCCACCGGTCGCCCAGAAAGGCCGCGTTGCCAGCCACCGAAACCAGATCGCCCGAATCAAGACAGGCGCCTCGGAAGACCGGACTGGCCGGGTTTGCGACGTTGTAGATGCGGAACGAATCGTCGCCGCTGATGGTATAGACCAGCGAGTCCTGCAGAGCAAAGTCGTTCAGAGGAATCGGCGTCCAAGAGAGGCGCTTAGGATTCTGCTCGTCTGCGATGTTGTAGACCTCAAGCCCACGCCTTGAGCCGACGTAGAGCAACGTATCCACCACCTTCACGCGGCACATCAACCCCTCGGCATTGATGTCCGATAGCAGCTCGATTGAGAGGGAATCCTGCCTTGAGAACCTGAGCAGGCTCACGCCCGAACCGCGAGCCAGCGCTACCAGAGTCTCGCTTGGCGTTGTCCTGCCGTCCACGTCATACGACGGCCCGTATGACCAACGGCCCACTTCAACCAGTCCCTGGCCGCTGTCCGACCTCCTCACGACCGTGTAGTACGGGTCCTCAATCCCGCGTTCCCTGAGCCAACTCGCCCGCATCCTTGGATGCACGCGCGAGAGCG
>CAYOCZ010000439.1:0-2962 GCA_964402475.1 uncultured bacterium
CACTTCGAGGTCAGACAGGGCGGGAAGCCCGTCAATCCGCTGAAGGTCATTCCGCCGCGCGCCGAGCCGGTCGCAAGGAAGAACCTGCCCGAGTTCAATGCGCTCAAGGCTTCGTATCTCGCTGATATGACCAGGCCGGCCGGGCCTATTGTCGCGGCCGCAGACTCAGACGCGCCAGCGCACTAGAGCCTCAGTCCCAGTTCCGCATACCAGTTCCGACCCGTAATCGGATAGCCCCTCATTGCCTCGTACTGCCGGTCGAACAGGTTGCGGACGCCGCCGCGCAGGGTGACTCCCAGCCGTCCGAAGGTCGGCGTGAGTGCGGTACCAACATCCAGCACCAGGAATCCCGGAAGCGAGTTGGTATCGTTCGGGGGCAATGTGTCCGACAGCGTGTAACGCTGGCCGGTGTAGCGGACGTCCCAGCTCAACTGCGCCAGTTTCGTGCCTGCCCAATGTGAAACAGCGAAGCCGAGGCGCGGACGGTAGGTGAGGTCTCTGCCGTGCGAGCGGGCCAGCATATATGTGGCGTTGCCGGTGACGCCCGCATGCTTGGAGACGAGGCCGAGCTCAAACTCGGCCCCGGTGATGGTCGCAGTGTCGAGATTGACCGGCTTGTACACGTAGGCGGAGTCCGGTTGCCACTGAATGAGGTCGTTCAGGAACGAGTGCCAGATTCCGAGGCGGCAGGTGAGAAACGAGGGGTACCTGATCGACGCATTGAAGTCGACGCTCGTCGCCCATTCCGGTCTCAGTTGCGGGTTGCCCTTGGTCCACGGGTCCTCAGGCCAGTAGAGTTCGTTGAACGTCGGGGCGCGGAACGACCGGCCTGCGGAGGCGTAGAGGTTGAGCCATGTCGCGCCGGAATAGCCGAGCGTCAGCTTCGGGCTGACGACGCGGGTGTTTGAGCGGGCGAACGTGGAGTCGGACCGCTGCCTTGAATCGTTCAGCCAGTCGAAACGGGCCATCGGGATGATGTCGAGGGTCAGCCACTTGAGTCGCGCCTCGGCCCAGCCCGAACCGGACCAGCGTAGCGGAGCACCGATGGCTGTGCTTTGGTACTGCTCGCGTCCGCCCTCAAGCCCGACAATCGCGGTTGCCCAGCGGGTGAGGTACGTCGTCTGTTTGAGCATGGCGCCGGAAACGGTTGTGACGTGCGTGTCGTTGACCCATGCGAGTGTGTCCGGGTCCCAGTAGTGACGCCAGAACTGGTGATGATACAGCCGCGATTCGAGCCAGGCGTTGTCGGCCTCCTGCAGGTCATAGGCCAGATGGGCGATGCCACGGTAATCGTCCATGCGCGCGCTGTCCGAAGGCCACCAGGTAGGGCCCGGTTCACCACGCCGGGTGACATTGTATTCGCCGAGCAGCGACACGCGGTGCGGGCCTTGCGCGTAGACGCCCTTGGCCATCACGTCCTGGGAGTTGATGTCCGAGTTCATGCGTTCACGCATCGAGTCCGATGTATCCCGGTAGCTGAAGTTGTCGCCCATTCGGTTCAAGCTGGCGGTGACAACGTAGCCGAGCGGGGCGGACCAGCTTGAGTGCTCGGCGGTCAGATAGCGCTTGCCGAACGAGCCGGTGCCGGCGGTTGCCTTCACGTCGAACCGCTCCGGCTCGGGCGTGATAACGTTGACCAGGCCGCCGATGGAGTTCGCACCGTACAGGGCCGAGCTGTTTCCGCGGACGACCTCAATGCGCTGGGCCAGAGTCAGCGGTAGGGTGGTCAGGTCAAAAAGGTTGTCCTGGGCCGAGTTCAGCCTGACACCGTCGAGCAGGATGAGCGTTTGTTCCGTGTTTGCTCCCCGCAAGCCGATGGTCGCGAGGTTGCCGTAGTCCTTCATCACGACTGAGGGTGATACCCAGAGGAGTTCCGCTACGTTCAGTCGGCCGCAGGGCGACGACCCGGCGGAGTCGATGACTGATACCGGGCCGGACCTTTCGAGCGGGCTCGGGGTGCGGAACGCGCTGACCGAGATTCCCTCCAAGTTGACCGGAGTGGGGCGGAGGTAGAATGTAGCCGGTCGCGAAACGTCCACCTTCTCCCAGCTTCTTTTCTCGTAACCGACGCGCGAAACCGTTACCGTCACGCGACCGAGCGCGGACTCGACTTCCAGCGCGAAAGCGCCGGTGGAATCGGCGGTTGTATTGAGATTCAGATTGGGTGCGCTGACGGCGGCATACGAGACCGGCTGCCACGTCTCGGCATCCAGCACCACTCCGGTCAGGGTTGCAGCGCGAGCCGTTGTCGCCATGGCAACAACGGCCAGCAGAATCCGCGCCCCCGTTTTGCCTCTTGGTCTTTGCCTTTTGGCTTTTGCTTTCGTCATGGGTTCGGTTTTCCTTTCCTCACAAGTCGAACCTACAGGAAAGCGGCAGACAGGTCTCCTGGCTTGCGGCACAACTCTGTCGCCTTCCCGGCCGGCGCCAGTGGCGTTGACAGAGCAAGGAGCCGCTCACAGTGGGTGGGACCGCAGCCGATTCTCACGGCTTTCCCTGTGCAGCGTGTGGCTGCAACCGTTCGTGCGTAGCTACGCACCCGGTCTTCCACCGCTCTTCCAGATTGTCGAGTCAGAGGTTAGCTCGTCCGGACGCCGGGTCAAGCCGAACAGGCAAGCGTAGGCGGGCGACGCCTGATGACCGGAACAAGTGCGCCGTGCCCGGACTCGGACATCACCAGCCCGATAGCACACCCCTCCGGCATCCGGAACCAGACTCCTCACTCCTCATTCCTCAAGCCTGAGTCCTCAGCTTCCCGGCCCGAAGCCCCCCCGCAGGCATTCACGAATCGGAACCAGCCGGTTCGCCTCTGACAAGATGTGAACATTCTGCTTGACACCCGACGGGCGAGGGTTACAATTGCCGCAACAAGGGCGTCGAGAGTGGCGGAGCAGGGGGCTGCGCCGCGAGTTCTTCTCGACACCAGTCTGCATTGGTCGGTCCGTAATCGGAGGCAAGTATG
>CAYOCZ010000440.1:0-2957 GCA_964402475.1 uncultured bacterium
AGCGACCCTCAATCTCCGCTGGTTATCGGCTCGTGGAACGGACGGAGCAGCGGGGTGTCGGTGACGGATACAATCGCGTACGTGGCCGGTCCATACACGGGGCTGGTCTCTTTGAACGTGTCTGACCCTTCTTCGCCGCGAGTCGTTGACTCGCTGGATCTCAGCGACACCCTCTGGTGGAACGACGTCAGGGCGAGTGGTTCGCGGGCGTATGTCGGTGGTGAGCGCGTGTTGACGGTTGATGTAGCTGACCCTGCCAACTTGGTCGTGCGGGGAACCGCCTCACCACCGTACCTCGTGCAGAGGCTGGCGTACTCGTCTCCGTACCTGTACGCGGCGTGTCTCGAAGCCGGTGTCTGCATCTACGAATCCACGGCGGTCGGGGTGACGGATTCACGCCGGCCGCCGTCGGCACAGACTTCACATCTCCGCGTGGAACCGAATCCTGCAAGAGCCCGCGTGTACCTTACTGGCACAGGCAGCACGAGCGATATTAGAGTCTTCGACGCGATCGGGCGGGATGTCACCGCGAGTGTTCGGTCCGTCCAAGGCGTAGACTTGGTGTGCCTCAATATCGAGAATCTGCCGGAGGGTTTGTATTTCGCCTGTAGGTCAGACAGGCAAATCAGGCGTGTGGCTAGGTTCGTCAAGCAATAGGAGGTGCTCGTGAGAGCAGTAGTGGTGTTCGTGGTGGCTGTGGTCACGATGGCGCATGGCCTCGTGACGGGCTTCAGAGTCGAGCCGGTCAAGGCCGCATGGTCCGGCAAGGCCGATCCGGAAGACGGGGTCGCCCAAGTTCTAACCGTCAACTTCGATGAGCTGAACAGCGCCAGTGGTGCCTACTGCGAGCTGTTTGCCGGGACCATGGGCGGAGGCGGGGCGTATCACGTTTCGGTGCGGACGTACCCGGGCGGAACGGAGATCGCGACTGGGGACACTACCGGTAACCTCGACCACAAGTGGGTGAGGTTTAAGTTGGGCTTGAGCTACCCCGAGTCAATCGTGAAGGGGAACAAGCTGAAATTCCAATTCACGCGGTCGGGGCAGGACTCGATCCAGTACTACTACGATGAGGCGTGCGGGTACGACTACGGTCAGATGATAGCGCCGTATCCTCCGTCAATCACGCCCAGCTACGGGCTGGCGATGCGGGTCTACGGGCGGATGAAGCCGGTGGATTCGACGTACTGGGGAATGGTGCCGGAGTTGCCGTGGAATCCCGATTGGCTCAAGCGAGCGTGGCGGGATAGTATGAGGACGGCCGGCGTGGGACTCGCCCGACTTGAGATCGACTGGAACCAGGTCCAGCCGAATGGTCCGACCGGCTACAGTTTCGGGCGGACAGATGACCAGTTGGAATGGATACAAGACTCGGCGAAGTGCGAGGTGTTCGCTGTGCTGACGCGATGTCCCAAGTGGACCAGTTCCCGGCGGGAATGGAAGCAGCTTGAGGGATCGCCTGACAGCTGGTACTGGGACACCGTGCCGTACTGCGCGCCCCGGAACCTCTGGCCCAGGCCCGAGAGCACCAACTACTGGGCGCAGTGGCTGGACACGCTGGTCGAGCACGTCGGGGACAAGATCCAAGTCTGGGAGATCTGGAATGAGCCGAACGACACCTGCACCGATCCTTCCGCCGACAACACCGGCTGGTGGAGGCGCCCGAATATGGACTCGGCGTATCCAGGCCTTGGAGGGCAGGAACGGGGGCTCTGTTCGCTATACGTCCGGTTCTGCGAGGTCGCTGACAGTGTCATCAAGCTCAAGACCGGGCACGAAAACGACCGCGTTCTGATCGGAAGCGTGTACAGCGTGAACAAGGAATACAATGGTCTGGTCGCCGGCACGACGTGGGTGCGCACGTGCTACGACGTCGCGGGCACCGTTTTCTGGGATGGGGTCGCGGCGCACCCGTACCAGGATGAGCCCGACAAGATGTACGACTTCCGCAAGTTCGAAGCCGACGCCGACACACTGCGCGCCTTGATGAAACACTACGAGCACAACGGTGAGCTGTGGGGTACGGAGTTCGGCGTCTACACGTCGGGCGATTCACCCGCAGACGCCGCACGGGCGATGGCGCAGGTCTTCATCGCGGCGAAGGCTTCGGAGACGAATCCCGGGCGCGGATGGGACCGTCTCTGCTGGTGGCTGTTCCGCAAGGCGTCGCAGGCGTGCGGGCACTACCCTCTGGTAAACTCGCTGCTGGATACCTGCTATGCGTCATTCCATGCTTTCAAACAGATGACGAATCAGCTGACGGGCAAGCGGTTCAACGGACGGGCGATGACGGGCGACACGGCAACCGATACACTCGTGCGGATGTACGAATTCGAGGACACGACGACGCTGAAGAAGACGTGGGTGTGCTGGAGCGATGAAGCCACGGCCCCGCCGACCACATTTGTCAAGCTACCGGCCAGATCAGACACTACGAGCGCGACCGACCTGGACTACGGCGACGACCCGCCGCCGTCTGACAAGCAAACGGCTGCCACTGGCTGGCTGCCATGCACGTTGGTCACAAGGCCGGTGTTCATCGCCGAGCGGGGAGGAATCAGCAGGCCTGACCTGGTTGTGGACAGCACGCGTTACTTCCAGCCGCCGGACTCGATTGCGGTGCGGGCATGGGTCACGAACCGCGGCAACCGGGCAACGCCCCGCCAGACTCCCGGGAATCAGCCCTACCCGACATGGGCAGTGCTATATGCGAACGGAGACTCGATCGCCGAGATGGAATACACCGACTCAATACCTGCTGAGAGCTCGGCGGTGTTTGAGTTCGCCCGCGGCGACATGCAGACGCCGCTGACGGCTCTTCTCGAGGTCAGGGTCAACCCGGGCCAGAGCTACGTGGAGCTAGGGACCGACGAGAACAGCGGATACCGACTGAAAACCCAGCAGTAGCCTGGCGCGAATGACGTGCGCGGACTGGCGCCAGGCGTCTACTTCGTACG
>CAYOCZ010000441.1:0-2951 GCA_964402475.1 uncultured bacterium
GTCCGCTGTACTCGGTCCATTTCCCCGAGGGCACGCAGGTCGGCTATGCGGTTGGTTCCGGTTTGGACAGCTTGGGTGGTCAGGTCGGCCTGGTCATCAAGACCACCGACCGCGGCAGCACGTGGGAGCCGCAGAACCCGGGGATGGTGCCCGTGCTCAAGTCAGTCTACTTCAAGGACAATAACACCGGTTTCGCAGTCGGGAAAGCGGGAACTGCGATTCGGACCATTGACGGCGGAGTAAACTGGGCTCCGATGACGGTGCCGGGCACCGACATGCTGAACAGAGTGCAGTTCCCCGAGAATGGCCAGATCGGTTACATCATCGCGAATCCCCGGTTCGGCCAGCAGAGCAAGGTACTCAAGACTACCAACGGCGGCGGCGACTGGACAGCCGTCAATGTGGGAGGTCCGGCGAGCGTGACTCGGGGCGGCAGCTTCGCGAACGACAGCGTCGGCGTGATAGTCGGCGACGACGGCCTCGTGCTCGGGACCACTGATGGATTCAGCAGCTTTCACTATCAGGGGCCCCAGACCATAGCGGACCTTGTGGCCGTGGCGTTCTCGTCCGAGGAGCCCAACAAGGGTTATCTCATCGGGAACGACTCGACGCACGGACTCATCCGTTACACTGACGACGGCGGTGCGACGTTGTGGGACAGCGTGAGGTGTGGGCCCCCCAGTGCCTTCTACGGAGTCGACATGCCTACGCCGGACTACGCTTTCGTCTGCGGAACCGATGGGTACATCGGCGTGACGGTCAGCGCCCATGATGTGTGGAGGACGATTACGGGGGTCGTTGCTGATATCTACGGCCTGTGTCTGCCCAACGGCCCGGATACCGGATTCGCCGTCGGTGCGGGAGGGGTGATACTAAGAAGCTACAACGCTCGCTGGGTACCACATGCCTTGGCTGAGGGGAGAGGACCGGCCACGGACCGGGCGACGGGCCGCTCGGTGTCCAATCCGTCGCGGGGCGGCGTCACGTTCTGCGCGGACGCGTGCGTCGATGTTGTGGTGTTTGACGCTGCGGGGAGAATCGTGGCGAGACAAACTGCGACCAAAGGGATGAACTTCCTGCCGTTGTCCAAGGCCGGCGTGTACATGGTGAAGGTAACGACCGATGGCTTCAGCACAACGCAGAAGCTGGTGGTCCAGCACTAGCCCGCCGGCGCGTCAGTCCGACCGGCCAGTAACAGTCAGCTAGAAATCAGCCGCGCGTCAGGAATGGCCTACTACGTCACCGTGACCCTACCGCCCTCCGCCGACGCGGCCGGTGTTACGGTTGTCGTGGCGGAACTTCGGCCACGGTGACGACGCCAACGGACTCGATCCCCACAGGGCATAGAAGCTGCCATTCGTGGAGCCGACATAGACCGTCCCGTCGTCCTCGATGGTGGCCGATGAGTGGAGTGGTCCGGTTCGATAGTGCCAGCGGACCGTTCCGTCCGGGTTGAGAGCGTAGAGGTACTCACCATCGGAACCGACATAGACCGTCCCGTCGCTGCCAATGGCGGGCGTGGCGCGCACCCCACCGCCGGTCTGGCAGCGCCAGCGGAGAGTGCCATCCGAGTTGAGGGCGAAGAGACAACTGTCACCGGAGCCCACATATACCGCACCGTCGGTGCCGACGGCGGGCGAGGAGGCCACACTATTGCCGGACCGGTAGCGCCAGCGGAGCGTACCGTCCGGATTGAGGGCGTAGAGATACTCGTCGTCAGAGCCGACATACACAGTGCCGTCGGCGCCGATGGCGGGCGAGGAGCGAACAGAGCCACCGGTCTGGTAGCGCCAGCGAAGCGTACTGTCCGGATTGATGGCATAGAGACAACTGTCATCTGAGCCGACGTAGACCGTGCCGTCGCTGCCGATAGCGGGCGAGGAGCGTACAGGGCCGTCGGTCTGGTAGAGCCAGCTGAACGTGCCGTACGACGCGACCGCATAGAGGCAGCCGTCGTCACATCCGACATAGACTATCCCATTGCTGCCGACGGCGGGCGAGGAGTGTATAGAGCCGCCGGTCTGAAAGCGCCAGCGATGGCCGCAGTTCGGGTAGAGGGCATAGAGGGCGTGGTCTTCGGAGCCGAAGTAGACAGTTCCGTCAAAGCCGATGGCCGGCGACTCGGATACCAGGCCGTCGGTCTCGTAGCTTCCGAGGGTCGAGCCGGCTGTGTCGAATGCGACGAGGAACTTGTCGTAGCCGACGTAGACCGCACCGGTGCCACCGATAGCGGGCGAGGAGTAGAAGGGAGCCGGGGCCTGGTACACCCACCGGAGAGTCGATATTGTGACAGGATGTGCATCAGACCACGCCGACCGCGAATCCTCCTCGTCTCGCGCCTGCGCGCGGATCTGGAAGGTGCCCGAGTCCGGCCAGGCATGACTGAGGGTCACAGTGTCGTCGGGCGGCACGAACTCGCTCCAGTCTGAGGTATCGCCGTCGCCCCAGTCGAAGCGGATGGCGATGCTGTCACCACCTGAGTCGGCAGCGGTCGCGGCAAAGGACAACATCGCCCAACGGCCGCCCGCACTCGGGCCGCTTGACACAGACGGAGTGCCCGGCGGGTAAGGATTGTCGATGGTAACCGGGAGAGGGTCTGACCAGGATGAGCGGAGTCCATAGATGTCTCGCGCCTGGGCGCAGACCTGATATGTCCCGGAACGCCCATAGGCATAGCTGCAACTCACCGGTGAGTCGCTCTGGACCCAGACGCTCCAGCCTGAGGTATCGCCGTTGCCCCATGCGAATTTGATACCCACGTCATCGTTTTCCGGGTCGGTCGCGGAGTCGGTGAACTTCAGCACCGAGTCCTTCAACCCGCCAGCCGGGCCGGACGGAACCGCCGCACGGCCCGGCGCCTGGTTCTGCTTCTCGCAGCCCAGCAGCGCTGCGAGCAAGACGGCGCAGGCCGCCATCAGCGAACTCCTGCTCATCGTTCGTGCTCTCCAGCC
>CAYOCZ010000442.1:0-2951 GCA_964402475.1 uncultured bacterium
GCGTCAGTTCGTGGTCGTATACCCCAGATGACCGGTTTCCGGCCGGGCTTCTAGGAGTCGAGTGGATGGACGAAGTCAGAAGTGCGAAGGAAAGGGGTCGAGGGGTCTAGTGGCGGCCTGGCCGAGGGGCTGCAGCTATGAGACGACCGGGGCAAACGGGTTGCGGAGCCTGTCTGTCTGCCACGGACGCCGGGTGCGTATCTGGTCGACCCGGTCCAGCTTGTCGGCGATACCCTCGTCCGACAACCCGGCCTTCTTCAGCAGTTCCTGCATCCGCTCCCGTCCCAGCAAATCATCACACCGGGACAGTCCGTACAGTGCCTGGCGCGGACCGTTGGCCACGCCCGCGGCCAGGAAGACCATCAGCGATTCCGCGAGATACGGCACCGCCCGCTCGTACATGCGCTTGCTCGCCAGGATGAGCCCGATGTTGCCCAGTTCGGTTGCCACGCCCAGCCGATACCCGATCTCGTGGGCCAGCCCCAGCGCGGATTCGTGGGACTTCAGCGCCCGGTCGGTGTCACCCTTGACGCGGTACAGGCTACCGATGTTGCCGAGCTCGATTGCCACACCAAGCTTGTAGCCGGTCTTGCGGGCGACCTCCACCGCTTCCGCGTAGCGTTCCAGTGCCTTGTCGGTTTCGCCTCGGTCGCGAAGGATGCTGCCGATATTGCCCAGGCTACTCGCCACTCCCTGCTGGTCCATTGTCTGGCGCGATTGCACCAGCGCGTCCTCCTGTGATTTCAGCGCCGGGCCGAGTTCGCCCTTCTGGCGAAGGACATGCCCGATGTTGCCGAGGCACAGTGCCTCGGTCGCCTGGCTTCCGGATTCCCGGGCCAGGGCCCGCGCGTCTCTGAAGAACTTGAGCGCAACGTCGAGTTCTCCGTAGTAGCGGCGGATGACTCCGATGTTGTTGAGGGTCGATGCCACGCCCCGCTTGTCTTCGCGCTGCCGCGCAAGGCGGGCCGAGTCCTGGAATTCCTTCAGCGCGTCGCCCAGTCGCCCCTGCATGTAGCGGCATATCCCGAGCTGGTTGAGCAGCGGGGCAAGCTGGGTCCCGGATGCATTCGCCTGCGCCCCCTGGAAGTGCTCGACTGCCTGGTCCCATTGGTAAGCGGCCATGGCCCCAAGGCCGACCTCGAACGGCTGCCAAACTTCTTGCTTTGAATCGTCAATCCCCCCGTCGTACTCGGCCATCCGGTCGACGTCGCGCACAATCACGTCCAGCCTCTTCCTTGCCATCAGCGATTTCAGCCAGCGCGGGAATCGTCGGCGGTGACGAATAGCTGCTCTGCCGACTACGATAGCGGTGACCACGACGGCCACTGCTATCAACAGCAGCGCCGCCGGGTCATTACCTTCCAGAAAAGCTCCGACCATACCCGGTATTATAATCCGTACCGGTCGCTCGTCAACCCGGAGAACTCCTGCCGGCAAATCGCCACCCCAGACCGGCTGTCAGGCGGGTCTGCGTAATCTGCGGGTGCCTTCTGCGAAACCCAGATTCTGCATTCTGGTCTCTGGTTTCTGAATTCTGCTCTATCTGGCTGGCGAATCCGTGTCTATCCGTAGTCAAGAAATGGAATAGCGGGAGGGACGCTCCCGCAGTAGCGGTCCTTACGAAAGGATACCAGCCTTTGAGTCAGCCCTTGTCCGGGCTGTGGACACTTCACACCTTCCGTCAACCTCCACCTCGTTCACCGGTCAGACGCAGACGGAGGTTCAGAGGTGCGCGGGGCAAAGCCCCGAGGTAGCTGTGACCGGTTTGGAGTTCCCGGTTCCAGGAAGCAGAACGCGGATTGCGGTGTATGGTCTGCGGCGTACGGTGTACTACTTAATCAGCCGGCGCTTCATCAGCGCGATGGCGAGGAAGAAGACCGCTGCCCCGACCACGAGTATCCAGGCGAGACTGCCGAGCAGCCCTGGGTAGGGATGACCCAGGATGAAGCCGCGGTTGATGCGGACGATGTGCGTCAGCGGCAGGATGGCGTAGCTGACGGTCTGCACCGCCTTGGGCAGCGCCGAAAGCGGGAAGAACGTGCCGCTGAAAAGGAACATCGGCGTGATGAAGAGGAATATCGGGTAGTTGAAGAAGTCAATCGAAGGCACGAGCGCGGTCGCAATCATGCCGGTCGAGGCGAAGAGCACGCCGCAGATGAATCCGAAGACCGCGACGAAAGGCAGCAGCCACACCGGCCCGAGCCCGAACAGGATGACGACGATGTAGACCATCGTTGAGTTGAGTGCGGCCCGGGTCGCGCCCCAGAATATCTCGCCGGCCACGACCTCTTCGACGTTGACCGGCGTGGCGATAATGGCGTCGAACGTGCGCTGGAATATCATCCGTACAAAGGAGGAGTACGTGCACTCGAAGAACGCGGCGTACATCATCGCAATCGAGACGAGGCCCGGCCCGATGAACCGCGCGTACGGTATCCCGTCAATCTGTTTGATGAAGAACCCGAGCCCGTAGCCCATCGCCACGAGGTAGAGCAGTGGTTCGCCCATCGGCAGCAGGAAGTTGACGAGGAAGTTCCGCCGGAAAACCCGGAAGTTGCGGTACCAGACCTGCCACAGCCGCAGGCTCAGGGCCGGGAACACCCGCGGCACTGCGCTAGTCCCTGAGCTCCCGCCCGGTCAGCCGGATGAAGACGTCTTCGAGCGTCGCCCGGCGCACGCTGTACGAGGTCAGCCGCACCTGCTGGCGGATGCGCTCAAGCGCGCCCGGGCAGTCGGATGCGAATGCCTCGAACTTGTCGCCGAGCTTCTGGAACCGGCATTCGCCCAGCGCCGCCTCGACCGCGCCCGCCCCGCCGTCCTGGGGAACGACTTCCAGCACCTCGTCCCCCGCGTGCTCGCCAATCAGCGCTTTCGGCGAGCCGGTGGCGATGACCCTGCCGTTGTCCATTATCAGCAGCCGGTCGCAGATCTGCTCGGCCTCGTCCATGTAG
>CAYOCZ010000443.1:0-2945 GCA_964402475.1 uncultured bacterium
GCTGAAGGGAGATGGTGCTAAATGCCCAGAGTAACTGACGAACAGGTCAACGCGGTCCTGGAATGCCACGAGCGCCCTGGCTACGAGATGACGGACGCCGAGGTCGCCGACTATCTCGGTGTGTTGCTGACGAGCGCAGTCTTCCACGCGGGCTGGTGGAATGCACGGGCAAGTGAGGAGGGCGACGGGCACACATCGCACATGGCCTGGGCCGAACGCCAGGAGGTCCGGGTGCTATGGGCGGCTGTCAGACGATTCGAGGACGCGAGTTGAGGGGAGAGTGACCATGAGCGTGCCGTGGATTCTGCCGATCAAGCCCCGTTGGGCGAAGCTGATCTACTCGGGGGAGAAGACGCTGGAGCTCCGCAGGTGGGTTCCCAAGCGGTTTGTGTACGCTCCCGATGTGGCCTTCCGCGTGCTACTGTATGAGACGCGGCCGGTACAGGCAATCACTGGGCAGTGCATGATGACGGCCGACGAGTGCATTGACTGCTATGCCGTGACGGATCACCCATTGCGACTCGCGTGTCTGAGCCGTGAGGAGTTCCATGACTATACGGAGGGGGCGGAGTTCTTGTGGGGGTTATCCGTGACCGACCCCGAACGATTCGAGCAGCCGCAGACGCTCGCCGAGCATGGCCTCAAACGCCCCCCGCAGTCGTGGGTGCGATCACGCAAGGAGGGAACACCGTGACCAAGGACGTGACGGTCTATACATGGGGCTACAGCAAGCGGACGCCCAACGACCTTGAGCGCGTCATGTACCAGTACGACATCCAGTACATTATCGACGTGCGGGCGAGGCCTGGATCACGCAAGCCTGGATGGAACAAGGCGAAGCTCGAAGAGAAGTTCGGCCCCGCCTACATCTGGGCTCAGTGCTTCGGGAACGCGAGCCGAGTCGCGCCGGAGAACTGGCGACCTGGCGATGCAGGTATGTCGGACATCGCGCCAGCACTGGCCGACGTGATCCGAGTCGGGATGCTCGGCAACGTCCTCCTCCTCTGCCTAGAGCAGGACCCCGAGAAGTGTCATAGGTCAGCGGTCGCCGAGTTCATCGGTTGCAAGACGATCCACCTGGAGGTGCCGGATGGAACTGAGTGATGAGCAAGTGGTGCGATTGCTACGGGGGATAGCCAAGTGGGGGAATCTCACCGACGAGGCACGGCAGGCACTTGAGATCGCCATCAGGCGGTTCGATGTGTGCGCCGTGTGTGGGAGGGGGGTGCCGGATGCCGACTGACGCAGAACATCTCGCCGCGCGAGAGGCCATTGACCAATTCATGTCACGCATCCGCCAGCAGACGGAGGAAACGGGGGGCTACCGCATCCGCATCGCCGACGCGGTTGACGCTCTCGCAAATGCTCGTGAATGGGCTGTTGTGGAGGACGAGGGCGATCAGGTGGAGGACCTGACCTTGCTCTACCACTCGACGAACCCCGCAGAGGTGGCCGCGTACCTGTGCGGTTGGCTCAGGGGGGAGGCGGTGCAACATGAAACCGACGAGTGAGCAGGTCGAGAAGGCGAGGAACTTGATGACTGAGCATGTGGCTGAAGGGTGCTGCTGTGAGAAGTGCAATGCAATCAGGATCCTCCTCGCGGCTGGGGAGCCGCAGGAGCAGTCCAGCCATCCGCCAGGCGTCGCCGAGATGGAGGACCTCGCCATCGCAGGTCAGGCTGACCGGCAGGCCACGTACGATGCTGAGTACGCGCGGGCGCAAGCGCGCCTGCAGGAGCGGCACGAGGGCGACCCCTATGCCATGTTTCGAGGAAAGGAACCGCAGGAGCAGCACGAAGCTTCGGCCGACTTGGTAGAGGCGGTGCGGGGGTTGTCTCTCGGCGATATGTCAACTGTGGCCAGTTCCGCCTACTGGTTGCGTGGAACTGTTGATGCAACGAGGAAAGTCTGTGTTCACAGGGATTATCCTGAATTGGAACAGTGGGTAAAGGTGGTTGAGGACGCCGATCCGCACGACCTGCAGGCGGCCATCGAGATCGTGAGAGCAGAAAGGGAGGGGCAGCATGAAGACGGCTGAACAAGTTGCAGAGGCAGAATGGTATCTCGCCATCGCCTGTCAGCATCACGGGACTGGGGCCCGCCCTGAGGAACGCAAGTGGCAGACGATCGCCATCGCTCACGTCCGCACAGTTCTGGGGGAACTCGCCGACCTGCGGGCGAAGCTGGCTGAGGCGGAGAGGACACACGAGGCACGGAGGAAGACACTCAAGTGGGCAGATGAGCGGCTGCAGGTGCTGGAGCGGAAGCTGGCTGAGGCGGAGAGCAGTTGTATTAGCGAGGAGGAGATGCGCCTGCTGATCCGCCGAGTGATGGCGGACTATCGCTATCGGGATCAGGAGGAGGCTTCTCGCCACCAGTTTCCGAGAGCAGAACTGCTTGGGGTTGAGTGGTTCCGCGAACTCATGGCCGCGAAGCCGACCGCACCCACGCAGTCTACCCTTGACGCCGAGACCGTGGACGCCATTGCCGTAGCGGCCCTTGAGGCAGATAGGTCTATTAGGGGTTGCCTTGGCGAAGATCCCATGCACAGTTCGCTTGATGCCGCCCGCGCCGAGGCGGAGAAGCGCAGGGGGGAGCAGCACGGGACGTGGGTGCCGTTCGAGGTGGGGGATCATGTAGCATTGCAGATGCCCGGCCAGCTTGTCAAGCCGGGCACGATTAGTGCGATTGCGCTTCGGACTCAACTCGACGAGGACATGGAGGACGAGTGGTACGAAGTGTCCGGGGCTGTCCTGCTGCCGCCACCACCCGCCGAGCCGGAGCCGAAGACCTGCAAGTGCGGGGCGTGTGTGAGGGGCAACGCTCCAGTGCCGTGGCCTTGGCAGTGCAAGTTCGAGGACGGCACAACCGACCAGTTGGTAGATGGCAAGTTCTGCCGCGACTGCGGCACGAAGCTGGACACACCGGACGAGCCTGGACCAGGGT
>CAYOCZ010000444.1:0-2944 GCA_964402475.1 uncultured bacterium
GAGAAGCAGCCTCTTCTCTTCACCCCAATTCAAACTCCAATGTCGGGACTAGGGGGCCTGCGGGGACTTGACCCCGAGAGGCTGCCGCGATACGCTGAGGTGTGAGAACTGTCCTGGCTCTGCTCTTGGTGGCCATGCCGCTCGCGGCCGACTACGTCGAGCTGGGAGACGGCGGGTCGCTGTTGATGAACGTCCCGTTCTGCGGCGGCTGAAGCGACGGCGAACGGTACCAGGTCCTGGTACTGAGTTCCGAGATGGCCGGGCCGTGTACGTTTGACAGTGTCCAACTGCTGTGCGGCAGCGACGTCTACAATCGCGGCGCTTTTCTGAACGCCCGGGTCTACGCCTGCCACACTACGGTTACGGAACTGGACAGCGCCTTCGCGGAGAACTACGCGGGCAACACGCCGCAGGCGGCAATGACCCGAGACACGCTATACCTCCGCTGGCAGAACGGCGTGTGGCACGGACTTGGCTTTGACAGCCCGTTCGACTACAACGGTACGGACAACCTCATCCTTGAATTCCGCTGGCAGGGTGATAGCGACAGTTCGGTCTACGACCTTGGTTGGTACACGCCCGGCAAACGGGCGGTGGATGCGAAATCCTCGACCGCGCCCAGCGGTACGCCGCGTAACTACATGCCCCGTCTCCGTATCTTCTGCTCGTTGTCCGGCATGGCCGAAGGTGCGGTCGAAGTGCCTGCGCAGGAACCAGTCTTCACCGCTTCGCCTAATCCGTTTCGCTCGGCTGTGACAATCCGGGCCGCGACCGGGCGGCGCGGCCTGGCATCCGCGCGCATCTACACCGCGACCGGCGGCCTGGTGCGGCGTATTGCCAGCGCCAGTTCGTCCTCGGCGTTCTACTGGGACGGTCGTGACGAGGAGGGAAGGCGGGTCGAGGCCGGCACCTACTTCTGCCGCGTGCGCAGCGGCAGCCGGGCTCAGACCGTCCACCTGATTCTTCGCAACTGACGGCCGGGTTCAGCCAGTTGCCGCAATCTCGGCTGAATACTAGTCCGAGGTTGGGAGTCTAATACGGAGGTCTTGGGAGTTCGATAAGCACTAGAACTGGAGGCGCAGATGTCCAGATTCCGTTCTCTTCTGTTTGTACCGCTGCTTGCCGCAGCTTTATCGCCTGTGGCCGCTTCGTGGCTGAACGACCCTGAGAGTTCGTTTGAGGTCAGGCTCGTCCCCGAGATGGGGTTTGTCGGTGTGCTGAAGCACACCATTCAGTTCGGTCAGCAGGGCACGAAGTTCAACTACGTGGCCGACGGCGGCCAGAACGTCCTCTTTCCTTACCGGAGGATGTCGGCTGAGCTGCACCTGAAGCCCCGGCATACCATCGTCCTGCTCTACCAGCCCATCGACATCCGGACCGAGACGTATCTTCAGAACCCGTTGGTGCTCGACACCGACACGTTTCCAGCCGGCGCTGCGATGGACCTGCGTTACGGCTTCGACTTCTACCGTGTTAGCTACCAGTACGACTTCTGGCCTGAGGCTGACCGCGAGCTGGCGGTCGGCTTGTCGCTCCAGGTTCGCGACGCGGCCATCTCGTTTGCACCTAGGGATGGGAGCAACATCCGTGTGTACAGCGACCTCGGACCGGTGCCGATTCTCCGGTTCCGCGGACGCCTGCCACTAGCCGGAAGCTCCTGGGTCGGCACGGAAATCGACGGGTTCTATGCGCAGGGCAAGGTTGTCACCGGCAGTTCCAACGTCGAGTCGAGCTTCCGCGGCGCGATTCTCGATGCCTCGCTCCGGTATGGCCTGACCCTGAACGAGTCGGTCGACGCCTTCATCAACGCCCGCTACATCGGCGGTGGCGCGTCCGGCCAGCAGAGCGAGCCGGAGATCGCCAACACCGACGGCTACACCGACAACTGGCTCGGTACGGTTTCGCTGTCGGTCGGAATGTACATCAAGTAGGTCTTGAGAAAGAACTGCGGGCAGGCGTGATGCCTGCCCGCTTCTGTTGTTGCGGTCTGCTGCGCTCGGCTAGTGCAATAGGGTGACCTCGCTCGTGGCAACCGACATCAGTCTGTCTCTGTGAGCCGCAAGGCGAAGAGTCTTCGGAGCCGACGATTCTCCACGGACTTTACCCTGAGCGCCGGGCGAAGACTCTTCGCTTCGCTCAGAGTGACAGCCAGCGAAGGGTTCAGAATGACATAGGACAGAGCGGAACGGGTTCAGAGCTTCTGGGTCCAGCGGTAATCTGTGTAATCTGCGAGATCTGTGGATAGTCCTCTTCGGTCTTGGCGCTCTTGGCGGTTTAGTTCCGGTTTGCTAGACCGCCTCGATTGTCGTGGGCGGCTTGGTCGTGATGCTGTAGGTCACGCTGACCACGCCCGGCACTTCATCCGTAATCCGCCTGGCCAGCTTCTCCAGCGTTTCATACGGCAGCCGCGTCACGGTCGCGGTCACCGCGTCCTTGCTCTCGAAGCAGCGGACCTCAATCTGCAGCCCATAGTCCCGCTTGCCGTTCCTCATCCCCGTGACCTTGTCGTTGTGCAGAATCGCCAGCCACTGGAACGCACCGCAGCCCTTCAGTTCGGCCTCGACAACCGCGGTCGCCTTGCGCACCACGGCCACGCGTTCGGGCGTGACTTCGCCGATGACCCGGGCGGCCAGGGCTGGGCCCGGGAACGGCGGCCGGTTGTAGATTTCCTCAGGCAGGCCGAGGGCCTTGCCCACGACGCGGATTGATGTCTTGCGCAACTGCAGCACCGGCTCAAGCACCTTGTACCCGAAGACCTTCTGGGTGTCGATGCCCAATTGCTCGAGGATGTTGTGCTGGCGCTTCACGCCCGCGACCGTCTCCTCGACGTCGGTCCAGTTCGTGCCCTGGAGCAGGAACTTCGCGCCGCTCGCCTTCACCAGGTCGCCAAAGACCTTCTTGTAGAAAGTCTGGGTGATGGCCTCGCGCTTCTCTTCCGGGTCGG
>CAYOCZ010000445.1:0-2931 GCA_964402475.1 uncultured bacterium
CAGTATCCGTCGCACAGCTGTGTCCGCGGCGCAGTCGAAGGCATACAACGTGTCATTCGCAGGCTTGTACAGACGGTCAAGGTCACTTAAGTATGCCGCCGGCGCGTGAATGTCGCGATAGTACGACAACCACCCAATGATCGAATCGGCGGTAGCGTCAATGACCAGCGTGCTGTCGGGGCGCGGGTTGACATTGATGTAGAGCTTCTGCCTGCGCCAGTTCCAGAAGTAACGGGCAAGGCCCATTTTCGTGGGCTTTGGAATCTGTGCCTTCAACTGATACGTCGAGCAGTCAAGCACAAAGAACTGGTACTCGCCCACGACGTAGAGCTTGTTGAGTTCGGGAATGAAGAACCCATACGATAGGTTCGCAGTTGGGAGCCTGATGACGGTGTCTATCTCCACCTGCGCGAACAGCGCCAGGGGAACGAGCACAAGCAAGAACCTCTTCATGACTACTCCAATCTCGGAGGGGCGGGAAGCCCGCCCCTCCGAATGACGGGCCTATCTCACCACGGCCTTGAGCGTAACTTGCTCCGGACCCATGTCAAGCAGCTATCTCGTCACGACGACCTTCGTGACGCTTGATGCATCACGCTTTACGCTCGATGCCTGACGCACAAAGTACACGCCCGGCGCAAGCGCCCGCACATCGTTCGGGCCCGGATTGAGGTCGAGCACCTTGCGACCGCTGACGTCCAGCAACTCCGCCCTGTATCCTGCATTCTGTCTCCTGCCTACTGCGCCGAGCACCAGCACTCCGCGGATGATGGTTGGTAGTCTCCTGGCGTATGTTCCGACTGGTTTGTCCTCGACGCCGTAGGGGTCGTCGCGGTAGACGTAGAGCCAGCTTGTTGTAGCCTGGAACACGCGGTTGTCAATCGCGTCCCACGCCATGCTGCGGGCACTGATTGAGTCCAGGTGGGCTACAACCGAGTCGTACCGGCAGTCCACGACTGCGCCGTACCTCAGATAGAGCTTGTCATTCCGGTCGTTCATGAGGCCGGCGTAGCGGAAGCCGACGTCTATCGTATCAACTATGGTGTTCTGACGGCAGTCGAGGACCAGTGTCTGGCTGCGGAGGCACAAGTACAGTTTACCCAGCCGTCGGTTCAGGAACATCGTGTCGACATTCCCCGGCATGCTCTCAGAAGAGATGATCGAATCGGTCAGCACGTCAATCGTGAACAAGATGTCCGGTGACTGGTCAATGTAGTAGAGCCGGCCGAGGTCAAGGTTCAGTGCCATCTTGCCACGATAGGAGCCGCCGACAAGGTCGAATGTCTTGACCACCGAGTCGGTTTCCGGGTCAAGTGCGCGCACGGTCGGCGCGTCTTCACAGGCAAAGAAGACGCGGTTGGAACGCGGGTCGAAGACCGCGCTGGGCACCGCGTCGGTGAGATAGAGAACCGAGTACAGCGTGTCTCTGAAGCAATCGTACACATACACTGAATCTGCCTGGCCGGAACCCGAGAAGACATACAGCTTGTTGAGGTACGGCACCATCACTGGCACGGCGCGGTTGATACCGTACATGTCGTGCACCTGAACCAACGAGTCGGTGTTGCAGTCGATGATTCGGAGCTCGTCGTCGTCGGCCACGTAGAGGCGGTTCAGCGCCGGGTTCAGCACCGGCTGGGCGTCGCTGTTGTATGCGCCTCCCAGTATGTGCTTCGGCGTGCCGAACGTGCTGTCCATGACCAACACGTCATCGTGCGCCGTGCAGAACAGGTAGAGCTTGTTGCCGGCCGGGTTGTGCACCATCTGCCGAGGCGTATAGGCAGCGTAGCTGACTGCGCCCGCGACCGTGTCAACCGAGGCGTCGATGATGAAGGCGAGGTCTCCGGGGGACGTGACTCCGTAGAGCTCGTTGCGGCCGGGCCAGAAGGTCAGTTCCTCGACGCTGCCGGTCGCCGAAAGTGGTATCGAGCCAACGACCGAGTCGGTCGTGTCCACTACCAGAACCTGCGCAGAGTCGCTTCGACCCAGATACGTTCTTCCGCTCAGAGTACTGACCGCCAGGGCCGCGACCGGTGCTTCCAGCCGGGCTCGTATCGTGTCGCTCCGGCAGTCGATCACGTACAACGTGTCGTTGAGCGGGCAGTGCAGTCGGTCTGTAGACGGGCAGTAGACCATGATATCAGGCCGCGTCAGCCCCGGCACCGCGCCGATTGTCTTCAGCGAATCGGTGCTCACGATGATGACCGCGGTGTCCGGGTAGCCAGCGCAGTAGAGCTTGCGCGATGCCGTGCTCAGGGCGAGCTCCTCAACTTCGGCAATGCCAAGCTGAACTTGTGCCAGCAAGGTGTCGGCGGTGCAGTCGACCACGCTGAGTGAATTCGACTGGGTTCCGACGTACAGCCGATTCCAGGCTGAATCCCACAGCAGAGACGAAATGTCGGCTCCGATTTCGACGGCGTGCAGCACAGAATCGCCGTCAGGGTCGAACACGTAGAGCGTCTCCCTAGACGTCGACCCAAGGTAGAGCCGATTCGACACAGGATTGTAGGCGAGCACGGACGGAAAGCGGGGAAGGGCAGTCACGCCTATGACCGTGTCCGTAGCGGCGTCCAGTATGACCGCGGAGTCACCCAGTATGTAACCTTTGCCGCTGGGCGGGCAGAAGACCACCATGCCCAACGCGCCGGGACCTCGCAGTTTCTCCATTGTCACTGGATTGAACACTTGCAGGGGTTCGGACTCGATGTAGACGTGCCGGATATCGGATTGACGACGATACCACCGGTAAGGCTGATGCCACCGAGGGTGTCGCCAAGCACGACCTGGCGCTCCAGCCACTGGGCAGAGCCCAGCGTGAACAACAGACAACACAAAACAGCCGCCTTTGACATTCTCCTCATGATTCTCTCCTATCTTTGGCTCATCGCGTGTTTGTGTGGGTAGTTTGATGGGATAGTGTTGGCCCAAGTC
>CAYOCZ010000446.1:0-2929 GCA_964402475.1 uncultured bacterium
GCAAAGGAGTCAGTATCCCAGGTCGAGGTCGACCGTGTTGAGGAAGTCCGTCCGTCCCGCTGTGAATCGGCGGATGTTCTCCATGACTTCGTCCCAACGTGCGAGGTCATCCAGCGGCGATGCGGCCCGGTGCGGCGAGAGCACGACATTGTCGAGTTTGTGGAACGGGAGCCGGTATGGATACCTCCTACCCTCCGTATCAGGCTCGGGCCGGTACTCGTACCAGACGTCAATCGCCGCGCCCCGGATGGTGCGTTGCTGCAGTGCTCGGTACAGCGCCTCCTCGTCAAACACCGGGCCGCGCCCGACGTTCACCACCAGCCCGTCCGGGCCCAGGAGTTCGAGTTCCCGTGCGCCGATGAGCCCGCGCGTATCGTCCGTCTCGGGCAGTGCCGCAACGAGGACGTCCACCTGCTGAAGGAACCGGCCGAGTTCGGTGGGTCCGAACCGCGTCGCCGGGGTCGGCATCGGCTCACTCCTGCCCGCCCATTCCCGGCGCAGCACCGCGAACCTGGTGTCGAACCGCGAGAGCAGGAGATGCACGTGGCGGTTAACACGGCCGTAGCCCAGCAGGCCGGCGGCGCGACCGCGCAGCGGCACGGACTTCGCGTCGGTGTCTCCGCTGCGCCACCGGCCCTGCCGCATCCAGCGGTCGTGCTGCACCACGTGATTCGTCAGCGCCAGCAGCAGGGCGACCGCGTGCTGGGCGGTGAAGCAGGCATTGCCGTGGCCGTTGATGAGCACGACACCGCGCTCCCGGAAGTGCTGCCTGAACCTGGGCAGCAGGTGCTGCACGCCGGCCCCGGGGTTGATGAACAGCTTCAGCCGCTTCGCCGCTCCGAGCGTCATTGCGTCCGGCCGCCAGCCGACGATCACATCAGCGTCGGCGGCGAGTGAGTGAAGAGCCTCGGGTCGAGTATCAGGTGGGAACACGAGCCTGACGCCCGCGGTATCGCGCAGTCCCTGCTCAAGGTACTGCCGAAGATCATCACGCGGCTGCCAGATGAACAGAACGGCCGTTTGGAGGTTGTCCAGGTTCCCTCGGGGCTATCTCTGTACCACTAGCTTGGTGACGCTCGGTGCACTGCGATTCACGCGGGACGTCGAACGCACGAGGTACACGCCAGGCGCGAGGTGGCGGATGTCGTTCGCACCGGGTAGAAGCTCCATGACCTTCCGGCCGCAGGCGTCCAGGAGGCTTGCGGCTTGAAGCTTGCGGCTTGGGGCCCCCGGCAGGAACAGCACGCCGCGGACGATGGTCGCGCCGCCTCTCTGTTCTTTCACTTCACCATTATCAGTCTCCTCAACCCCGCCACCGGCCGGTACCCATACCGGCATGCAGGGCTCACCGAAGAGTGTGTATGTGTACATGCACCAACGGTCGGGCTCGCTGGTATCGGCCAAGGGTGCCAACGAGGCCTTGGCGGTCGTGAAACTCTCGAGGCTCGAGGTTCGGCCCGGCGCGAGCATGGTCGCCAAGACCCGCTCCGTCTGCAGGGAGGTCAGCGTCCGTTGCGGGTTCTGTCCCGCGTCCCGACCGTAGAGCCCATACCGCGTATTGCCGATGGCTGCGACCGCGCCGCCGTTGGGCGCACCGAGTGCGTGCTCGACAATGCAGTCAAGCGTATCGAACTGACCGGTACAACATCCACTTGAGATGATAATGCTCAGCCGGTCACCGTTTGTCAGTCCGGACAGCTGGTTCCGGCTGAGTGTCCAGCCGTGGTTGCGCCAGCCACAACCGTACACGTTCCAGTTGCTGTGGTCCCAGTGCACGACGATGTGCTGACCCTCGTTGAGTTTCGCAAGCATGTCGTCCCGGTGGTTACCCGTATGGCTGTCGTACACCTTGGAGCACGGCTTCAGCGCCTCAGGCACGTACAACGAGCCGTACAGCTCCGCCGTCGTCTCACCGTAGGTCGAATCGTCGATATCGAACGCGGCAAGGAACAGGTTGCGGAGGTAGGGTGCGGTCGAATCCGAGCAGTACGAAAGCGTCTTCTGTACGAAAAGGGCGACCGGGGAAACCGGCGCCCGTCCGACAAAGACGTCAGGAAGCAGGTCGACCGAGTCGGAAGCCTCCCCGAACACGTCATCTCCATCCGCATCCCAGTCGCCGTCGAGGCACGCATAGTACCAGTCGGATGGAATCATCATGGTGATTCCCGCCCACCATACCCGTCCCCACGCGTATCGGACCGGAACCGCATCATCGTCGCCAGCCAGCAGGACGTGAGTTGTACCCCAGCTCTGGTAGGCGTACCTGATGAAGTTGCGGAGCTTCTCCGCGTCATCCCGCCCCGGGAAGGAAGCGCAGATGTCATCGACCGCGACGACGGTATCGTTCAGTCCCATCCGGTTCTCGATGTAGTCACCGAGCGGCGCGAACGCACCGACCATCGAATCCGCGGTCACCACCACGTGTTCGTAGGGCTGGGCCAATGCCAGCCCGGCGAGCAACGCGCAGAGGGCTACAGTCCGTACCATCTATCGCTGTACGACGACCTTCGACACTCTGCCGGTCTTGCCGTGCCGGACAAAGTACGCCCCACGACTGACCCCACGCAGGTCGTTCTCACCGGGCACAAGGTCCATGACCTTCCGGCCGCTGATGTCGAGCAGGACGGTTTTGGGGACAGTCCCCGTGCGGGGACTGTCCCCGGCCAAGAAGAGCACGCGGCCGATGACCGTGGCCCGCGACGCGGCCGGCCCGAGCGGACTGACGCTTCCCTCGCGTGTGCTGATTACGTCCTCACCGAGCACGACGTCGAATGCGACGGGCATCATGATGGGGCTACCCGCGTCGGTGAAGGTAACGTCGAGCCGGAGCGGAATGGTATCACCCGGCTGCCCGAAGTCGGATGCCCGTACCGTGAATTGGCCGGCCCGGTTGTCGACGTCGCTCCGGCGTTGGACTCCCGGGAACGAC
>CAYOCZ010000447.1:0-2928 GCA_964402475.1 uncultured bacterium
GGCCCCGGGTTTCCCGGGTGCGGCCGAGCGGCTCCGTGCTCTGCCTCGGACAGGTTCGCGTTGACACCCAAGGGCCATAGCCCATGATCTGCTGACGCGGGCGACCAGCTCAGTTGGCTAGATCTCCCCGTTAGAGGTGCCCCTATTCAGGGAGGGTAGAGGTCAGGGGCGGGTGAAGGGCCGCCCCTGAGTTTGTGTGGGAGGGATTGGCCTCGTTACTCTCTACCTGTCACCCTGCACCAGCGCTGCCGAATCCGGCATTCCTGTTGCCCGATAGGCCTCGGCGAGATTGACGCGCGCGCCCGCGTAATCCGGCTTGAGCCGCAGCGCGGCTTTCAGGACCGCGATTGCCTGCCGGAAGTTTCCGCTCTTCGTATACGCGTAGCCCAGGTTGTTCAGCGCCAGTGCCAAGTTTGGGTCGAGCCGGAGTGCTTCTTTGTACTCGACGATCGCTGAGTCGAGTTGGCCGTTGTGCATCAGCGTCACCCCGAGGTCGTTCCGCGCTATCGGCGACTTGGGACGCAGCCGCACGACCTCGCGCAGCTCCCGAATTGCACCCGGCAGGCTTCCCCGGTCAATCAGGGCGAAGGCGAGACCGATGTGCGGCTCGCCGACGTCCGGGTCGATTGCCAACGCCATGCGGAACTGCGCAATCGCCTCTTCCTTCCGGCCGGCGCTCGACAGCGCGAAGCCGTAGTTGGTATGGCCGCCGGCCGACCTCGGCTCTTCCCGCACCATCGTCTGGTACAGCGATAGCTCGTTGCGCCAGATCGGGTTGCGCCGGAGCGTCTGCCCCGCCAAGACTGCCGTGTACAGGAGCATCGCGCCGTACACGACGCGGGAGGTCAGCCTCTTGTGGCTTGAGGCCTGGTATAGTGCCGCCAGCAGAATCAACACCCCCGGGGCGGCTAGGTACAGTATCCTGCCTGCCGGCCCAAGAACGACCAGGTATGCGAACGGCAGCATGAACAACACCATCCAAGCGTAGCCATACCAGCTCAACCGACCAGCCTCAAGCTCGGGGCGCGCGGAGCGCCTGGGCTTGAGGCTTGAGCTTGCGCTGTTCGGGTCTCGGTGCCCGGCTGCCGAGCGCCCGAGCCGGATTACCGCATACAGCGGCAGGCCCAGGAACAACAGCCCGAGAATCGTGTACACCGAGAAACTGGTGAACTCCTTGGCCGAGGCGTAGATGACCTTCTGGTTGAATGGAAAAAGCAGGAGCTGCAACTGCTGTCCGAAGGCATTGATGACGCGGAGCGGGTCGGTGACGGCCCAGCGCGCGACCGAGCCCGCGAACGGGACCCGGGCGATGCCGAGCCGGAGCAGGAGATAGACTGCCATCGGTGACGCAATCGCGGCCATCCAGGCCGGGAGCTTGCGATAGCGGACCCGGTTCGCGAGGAGCCAGGCCGCGGCAACTGCGGCAAAGACCAGCGACGCCTCGAGCGCCAGCGCGCTGAGCAGTAACGAGCCGCCGAACAGCACCGGCCAGACGCGCCCGCGGTCACGCCGCCCGCGCAGGAGTGCATAGCTGCTCACCAGCAGGAAGAACAGCGCGAGCAAATAGGTGCGATTGGAGATGAACGTGACGACGCAGTTCATCGCCGGGTGAATCCCGACCAGCAAGCCGCCCAGCCCGGCCAGCCATACCGACCCGAACAGTTCCCAGAGCAGCAGGCACATGAGGAATACGACCGCCGCGTTGATGATGACGTTGGTCAGGTGATAACCCGCCGGCCGGAGTCCCCACACCTTGCGGTCGACGTAGAAGCTGAGATTGGTGAGCGGCCGGTAGTAGGAGGCCATGCCGGCCTCGCCGTGTTCCGCCTTCGGGTTGTTCCAGAACCCCTTGGTGAGGAGCTCAATTGGGTTCGTCTGGTCCAGGAACGGGTTGTTGAGAATCAGGAGGCGGTCATCCCAGACGCAGCCGTACTGCAGGGTCGGCAGGTAGAGCAGCAGCGCCGCCAGCGCTGCGGCGCTGAAGACCAGCCACGGTCTCTGATACGCGGCCCTGGGCATCAGGCCGGTCTGCGTTCTCTTCGGAGCTGACCTCCGGCTAGCTTGCACGCGCTATTCTAGGTCATTCCCGCGGTCATGCAAGACGGAAGGCCCACCCGGGCCCGCGCTGCAGACAAGAGCTCAAGAGGAGAGGATGAAAAGCCGACGTGTCATTTGCCGGAAGCCTCAAGCCCCCAGCCACAGGTTATCCGAAGGGTCGTGGTGACGATGCAGCGCTGCGAGAGTCGAGAATCGGGAGTAGGGGAATAGCCGGACGCGAGAAAGGGCGGGCGAAAGCCCGCCCCTGAGTTTGACGCGGAATGCGATCGTCCGTCTGCATGAGGCTAGGGCCTGGGCGGGATCCCGTGCTCGGTAGCCCAGAGGTCGAGCCTGGCCATCGTTTTGTCGCGCCGGATTGGCCGAGCCCTGCGCGTACGCGATACGGGAAGTTTGGACTTTGGTGGCCTTCCCTCAAGTCCCTCTGAGTCCTAAGTTCAGCCCTGACAAGCGACTAGCCGACCTTTGCGAAACTCCCCTCCCTCATCCCCCGCTGTCTCAATTGCCGTCCCGGTTGCTCTGGCCGTTGCTCCCGGAGTCGTTCTCCCGGTTGCTTTCCCCGTTGTCCTACCCGTTGCTCTCTCCGCAGTTCGGCCGGTTGCTCGCCCCGTCGCTCTGCCGGTTGCCCTGCGGGTTGCCCCGGCCGTTGCGGCCCGAGTCGCAGTCCCCGTCACTTTCCCCGTAGCCCTGGCCGCAGTTCTCCTGGTTGCGCGGAGAGTAGCCGTCCGGGTTGCTCTCCGAATCGCTCCGTCCGTTGCTTCTCCGGTTGCCGGGCAAGACCGGGGACAGTCTCTGGGAGTCGCACGGGGCCCTGCGAAGGGACAGTGGGGCTGTTGAGAAACCCGGCTTCGAGCGCCATCAGACAGCGGCAGT
>CAYOCZ010000448.1:0-2926 GCA_964402475.1 uncultured bacterium
TGACGATAGCAGCCCGCGCCCCGTATTCGGACCGGGCGTATTTGTGGATACCATCCTCGTCCGAGTAGATGATCACGATCCGCCGCCGCCTCTGCCCCACCGCGATCTCCTCAACCCTGGCCTTCGCATCAAACTCCGGCTTGACCACGGTGAAAAACCGCAGCTGCTCCTGATACTTGGCCTCGATTGCCACGAGCGCCCACTCGATTACCCGGTGCGGTTCGTCCGGATACCGGGCGTGCAGCAGTTTGACCACGTAGGAAATGTCGAACGGCGATGCGTTGCCTTCGACGTCAGCGGCCCGGACGAACCTGAGGATCTTGGCAAGCGACAGGTCGTCGCTGACGCCGATTTCTTTCGCGACCAAGGTGGTCGCGCAATCGCCCGTCTTTCGGCCCTCGTTCATGGTCGGGTGTTCGTCGAACCGGCCGCCGCCGATGCCGAGCAACAGGGTTCCCTGCGCTTCGTAGTCCTCGGGCTTGAGGCCCGCCTCCGCCAGTTTGCGGATAGAGGTAAATGTGACTGCGGCCGTGCTGATGCCGGGAAACCGCTGCTCTCCGAACTTGCGCAGGAGCCAGACGGCCACGATTTCGTCGAGGTGCGGCCGCTCGTGGGTCAGGATGCTCTTGAAAACCACGGTACGCCAGACTACTACAAAGCAGTCGTTCGGTCAAGCGGCCGAGTGGCGGATGGCGGATAGTGCAGAAGCCAGAATGCAGATATCAGAATGCAGAAGGAAGATGAAGATGGAAGGATAAAGGAGACGAAATGGAGCAGGGCGGGCAATTCGCCCGCCCTGTGCCAGACCGAGCCTATGTCCGGCTATCCGCGGCCGCGACCTCTGCCGTGGCCTCTGCCCCGTCTGCCTTCGCGGGGTCGATCGGATCCGCGTCTCTCGCCGCGATGCGGGTCGTTCCGGTCCCAGCCCTTGTGCCGGCCGCGAGGCCATCCTCTATATCCGTGCACAAACGCCGGCGGTCGGTGTGCCGGCGGGTGATGCCGCGCCATCCGGGCCGGCCCGTGATGATGGTTGAGGCCGAGCCAGCAGAGCACCGAACGCCAGATGAACCGCGGACGCCGTCGCGCCCGCGGGGGAGCCGCGTAGGTCGTACTCGAGAGTAGCAGCAAGAGGACTGCCACGGCGATGATACTTCGCTTCATGATTACTCCTTTGACGGTGACCATTCAACCGTATCTACCGCGGCCCGGCGACTTCTATTCCGGACTTGTTGGGCTAGGCCGGCAGGATGACGGCGGACGTGGAGTATTCCGGCACCATCTGGAAGCTTCGGGTGAGCCCGACCCCGATGCGCCGGGGCCTGAGCAGGGCGAATATCTTCTTCTGTTCCGACAAGTCAGGCCAGACCGGGTAGCCCGGGCTGTAACGGACGGTTCTGCGCCAGCCCGGCAGTCTCGGGAGACGGGCCTGGGAGTGCGCGGCGAGGACTTCGGTCAATTCCGCGCTCAGGCCGTGCAGCATGAACTGGTCGTGAACCCGTCCTTGTCTGGCCAACCTGCGACCCTCCCGAACTGCCGCCGCCCCGGTAGTCACGACTTGAAGGGCAACGTGGAAACGCTCCTGGCCGTGTTTCCTCTGGAGACGGCGGGCAAGAGTGGGCGCGAACCGCAGACGAGTCAGTTCCTCGCCGGTCCCGGGATGGATAACGGCGAGTTCGTTGCCGGTGACACTCGCCTCAAAAAGGCCGTACACCAGCGCGCCGTGCCAGAGCCCGCGCTTGCGGGTTGCGGCAAGCAGGTCGCCCAACGCACGGTCGGCTTCGAGCCGTTCGGCCTTTGTCGCTCTTGGCCCGAGCATACGCCACCGCTTTCGGAGCAGCCGGTCACGGTTCAGCAGCGGCGCGCATTTCCGAATGTCGACGTGGATTATCTTGGTCAGGGCCCGAGCGTACCCGCCAGAGACGCGGGGCCGGTTCCACCCGACACGTTGTTCCGGCTTGGGTGCGAACCGGACGGGTTCCGTTTTCCGGCCACGGGCCATTTTCTGCTTGTCAATGTTCGACACTTGACTCCTCTCCCGGCCACAAATGGCATGTACTATTCTCAGGCCTTCGAGCGCATCCTTCGCGTGGTACACAGTGCCGGGGTATGCAGGCTGAAGTTCCTTTTCCACGTAGGCGCGGGTAAGCGCCGCGCCGCCGCAGATGACCGGGGTCGCCAGACCGGCCCCGGCAAAAGCCTCCACGTACTCCTTCATCGCGCGCGCCGATTCGACCAGCAACCCGGAAAGGCCGATGGCGTCCGGACGGTGCTCGCGGGCCGCCGCCAGGATATCCTCCGGCGTCTGCCGCACGCCGAGGTTCACCACTCTGAACCCGTTGCTCGATACGATCATGTCCACCAGGTTCTTCCCGATGTCGTGGACGTCGCCGCGCACCGTAGCCAGCAGCAGCGTGCCGCGTCCCTTGTCGCCGCCCGTGGGCAGGTGTGAAATGTGAGGTCTGTCGTTCGTTGTCTCCCGTTCGGCGTTCGCGCTTCCCAGCATCGGCCCGGGCACCGTAGCACCTTCAAGCTCGGTTGCCGTGCCGGCAGCCAGACCATCGGCTACCGGCCGCTCCTGATGCGTGTTCATCTTAGCGTGGATTCAGGAACTGTCAAGTCCATCCGCCGCTTGGCCTGGCGTCAATCGCCCATAGCCTCCGCTCGGCCCTCCGTCCGCAGATCGACGCTCGATACTCGACAATCGAAAACCACCAAGAGGCGGGGAAACAAGAGATCTCGTGAGCAAGGGAACAAGCGGCCGGCTTCCGCCACCGGACTCCTGGTAGCTGGTACCTGGAAACTCGCAGCTGGAAGCTGGGACGAAAGCTCCTCTGAAAGCTCGTCGGAGAGTGCCTTGTATCTCTCGCGGTGTGTCTCGGTGTACGACTGGACGTATGCTGGATTGTGTCGCGACCGGTGTCGGCAC
>CAYOCZ010000449.1:0-2922 GCA_964402475.1 uncultured bacterium
CATAGAGGTAGTCGTCGTCTGACCCGAAGTAGACGGTGCCGTCGGCCGCGATGGCGGGCGATGATTCGACATTGCGGCCGGTTTCGTACCGCCACCTGAGGGTGCCATCCGGGTTCAGAGCATAGAGGTAGTCGTCGTCTGACCCGAAGTAGACGGTGCCGTCGGCCGCGATGGCCGGCGATGACTCGACATCGCGGCGGGTTTCGTACCGCCACCTGAGGGTGCCATTCGGGTTCAAGGCATAGAGGTAGTCGGAGCTCGAGCCGACGTAGACCGTGCCGTCAGCCGCGATTGCCGGCGATGATTCGACTCTGGAGCCGGTTCCGTACCGCCACCTGAGGGTGCCATCCGGGTTCAGAGCATAGAGGTAGCCGTCACGCGAGCTGAAATAGACCGTGCCGTCGGCCGCGATGGCGGGCGAGGATTCGACATCGCGGCCACTTTCGTAGCTCCATTCGAGAACGCCGTCAGAGTTGATGGCGTACAAGTAGTCGTCGTCCGAGCCGACATAGATCGTCCCATCAGCTGCGATGGCGGGCGAGGATTCGACATCGCGGCCACTTTCGTAGCTCCACTTGAGAACGCCGTCGGCGTTGACCGCGTACAACGCGCCGTCTGGTGACCCAACATAGACGGTACCGTCAGGGCCGATGGCCGGCGACGAATAGACGTCGAGCCCCACGCCGGCTGTCAACTGCAGACGCCATTTGAGCAGCGTGTCCGGCGGCCGGATGGTGATGGTGTGAGGCGCAGACCATTGGGAGAACGCGTTACTCCTGTCCCTTGCCTGGGCTGTCACCTCATAGGTGTCCGGTGCCGACCAAACGTGACTCATCTTCACCGGTTGGCCGGAGACGAAGAAGTAGCTCCAGTCGGAAGTGTCGCCGTCGCCCCAGGCAAACCTGATTGCCACAGCAATGCTGTCGGGGTGGAAGGCGACGGCGGTGAACGAGTAGGACCAGTCCTGGCTTCCCCGGTTCGGGCCGGTCGGTTCAGCCGGGCAGTAGGGCAGCCGGCGAAGCACCGTCGTCACCGTGAGTGCGCCGGACCAACCGGACTTGAGTTCCTTCCGGTCTCTTGCCTGGACCGTGACTTCGTATGTCCCGGTGTTGTGCCAGGCGTGACTCAGCGCGATGGTTTCGCCGCTGGCAGACCAGCCCGACCAGTCCGAGACGGTGGCGTCGCCCCAGTCGAAGCGAACGGCCACGCTGTCACCGTCCGGGTCGGCGGTGGTTGTCTTGAAGGTGTGGGTGGTGTCCTTGAAACAGTGTGTGGGGCCGGCCGGGACGACCGGCACATCAGGCGGGTGGTTCCTCTTGCAGGATGAGACTGCAACCAGCACCAGGGCAGCAGACAGCACGAGAAGCTGTCGGACGTGACTACCAACCATCGTTCCTCCTACGACGTTCGGGTGACGTCAATCCGAACCTCTGCTATCAGCTTGAGTTTAGGACTGGACGGCAGCCGTGTCAAGGCGGAGATTGCCTGCCGCCGCGCCCGGAACCGTCAGCCGGCGGCCGTCAGCCGTGGGCTCGGCTGCCGCCTACCGCTAACTCCTAGCTGCTATCTGCTAGCTGACTAACCTCGCCGTCCTACGGCGATGGCTGATGGCAGGGGAGACGGCCGCAAGTCTGGTAGCTCCTGTTGTGCGCCATCAACTCGAGGAAAAGAGAGAGTCACGTACAGCCCCGCATCGCGGCAATGTCTAAGACCGAGCCGTTCAGTTGAAGCCGAGCTACCGTGCTCTCAACAACTAGGACGCGCAAGAGCCCGGGCAAGTTCGCGTTCAGCACGAGAACTGCCTACTGCAGGGAATACCAGGACCGTCAGCGCGATGCTCTTCTTCGGTGCGCGCTCCGGCGGTCCTGGCATTCCGGTCGGAGGACTCGATGCGGGTCAGCTACTGTTCGATCGACTGCGACGCCTTGACGATGCTGCGTTGTACGATGCCTTTGACCAGTCTGAAACCGATAATCGCGGCGATGACTACGAACACCACGATCACGATGTACTCAAGCATCGTTTGACCGCTCTCATCCTTCAGCAGTCTGCGTATCATTCATGTCTCCTTCGTTCGTGTTTTGGCTCTGCCGCAGCCAACCGCCTCAAGCTCTGTTGCAGGTCTGCACCAAAGCGCACCTGCGATTTCCGCACGCAGATCCAGGCTTCATAACGCGGTAGTCCGGAACTCCGGCCTTCCATTGGCCGCAGCCGATCTGGACACCGCCACTATCCTGTCGCAGGGTTCGTGCCACTCATCGCGCTCGTCCTTAGAGGCGACTCAGCGCCGGAAGTTACTCACGCTCCAGGGTTTGCACCGCTCGGGCCTGTGTGGACGACAGGGATCGTGTTGAGATCTCCAGTCCAAATGCCTCCACAGCGTTTGGAGGTTTGGAGGCTGAGTGAAGGATATTGCGGTACTGCTGCTGTGACCTTCGCCGTCCCGTGGTGAGGAGATACGACATCGCGTCGGGTAGGACGAGCTAGAACCGGTCCGCCAGTTCCTCAAGACCGCGGCACTGGCACAGGGCACAACCCGCGCTCGCGGCCGTTTGAGCGCCCGGCCAGCACCACAGCGACGGGTGCGGTCGGCAGCAGTCGGTCGAGCAGTGGCCGGAGCCGTCTGCATCTCTGAGGGATGTGGTAGTCCTGCAGGACGGGTTGTCAATAGGGCGGCGGGCGCGGAGCGCCCGAGTTCTCGATTTCCAGAAGCCGACTGAGAGACCCTCTCGTCGGATGACGCTTCGCGACCGTAGGAACGAGCAGGGCGACTCGGAGTGGGTTTGCAGGTTGCAGGTCAGCCGGCTGGCGGCCTACGGCTTACGGTGTGCGGTCAACGGCATACGGTTCACGGACAACGGCTCACGGATTGCGTTGATGGCAGGGGAGACGCCGCCCGCGCGTCGGCTCGACTGAGATTAG
>CAYOCZ010000450.1:0-2920 GCA_964402475.1 uncultured bacterium
CCATGGGCGCGGTACGCGCCCCACGCTTGACGCTGAAACGCGCCATATCATAGGTCAAAACCAGAGGCAGTCAACATATTCCAGTCCCTAGTCCCTGGTCCCTAGTCCCGCGCCACCGCGGACGAACGGCACGAAGGCCACGCTCATCAGGTGCCTTTGGACCAACTTCTTGCCGTGCTTAGTCCCCATGACCAGAACCTGCGAGCCTGCCGGTCCCACGGGCACGACCATCTTTCCGCCGTTAGCCATCTGCTCGACCAGCGGGTAGGGCAGGGTATCGGCAGCGGCAGTCACAATGACCCGGTCATAGGGAGCGAACTCCGGCCAGCCATCGTGACCGTCCCCGATACGGAAACGGACATTGCGGATATCCAGCCGCAACAATGCGAGCCGTGACTGAACCGAAAGAGTCTTGATTATCTCCACGGTGTAGACGATCTTGGCGACGGTGGCCAGAATTGCCGTCTGGTATCCTGAGCCGGTGCCGATTTCCAGCACCTTGCACTCCGGCGTCAGCTCCAGCGCCTCGGTCATCGCGGCGACGATGTACGGCTGGGAAACAGTCTGGCCTTCGGCCAAAGGAAGTGGATGGTCCTCGTGCGCGTGGTGCCACTGGCCTTCCGGCACGAAAACGTGACGGGGTATCGCGACCATCGCCGCGAGCACCCGCGGGTCGCGAACGCCCCGCGCGGCAATCTGCTCCTCGACCATCCGCTTCCGTGCCTGAACGTAGTTATCCACTGGCCCAATTCTCAATTGTCAATCGCCAATTGTCAATTATCGCGTCAGCCTGCCGGTTCGGACAGGCGCGGGACGTCCACCGCGGCCAGGTAGATGCCCGTGCATACAACCGCGCCGCCGACCGCCTCATACGCCGTCGGGGCCTGCCGCAGGAGCAGCCACGCGAGGAAGGTCGTACCGACCGGCTCTCCCAGCACGGCCATCGCGACCGTGGGCGCGGACACGTACTTGAGCGCCCAGTTGAAGCTCGTGTGGCCAAGCAGTTGCGGCCCCAACCCGAGCAAAACAATGAACAGCCACGCCGGGCCCGTATAGCCGGTCAGGCGGGTCCCGGTTGCCAGCGCATATACGAGCAGGACGGCGGCCGCGATACCGTAGACCAGGTAGATGTAGGAGACGAGCGACAGGCGGGGCCGCACGCTGCGTCCGGCCATCAGGTACCCGGCCGCGCAGGCTGCCCCGCCCAGGGCCAGCAGGTTGCCGACCGTGGCCGCCGACGACTTGAGCTGGGGCCCGGCGATGATGGCGGCACCGACCACGCCGAGGACAACGGCCAGTCCGAGTCGCCACGATACTCTCTCGCGCAAGACCAAGGGCGACAGCGCAGCCACGAAGATCGGGTTCATAGCGACCAGCACGACTGAACTGGCCACCGACGTGCGGCGGATTGACTCAATCCAAAGCGCGAAGTGGACAGCAAGAAACAAACCCGCCAGGAGCATGGGCCACAGGGATACACCGCGCAGTTCCTGCCTCCGGGCGGGCAAGCGCGCGAGGGCGAACGGCGACAGCGCAACCACTGCCACGACCATCCGGCCGGCGGCAATCACCGCACTGGGCGCGGGCGTAACCTTGATGAGCACCGAGGCGAACGAAAGCACCACAACGCCGGCGCCAAGACCGGCAAGGACGCGCAGCCGCGACATTGCCATCGCTAGAATCTCGCCGCAAAAGCCCGGCTGTCAAGCAAGACCGCTTGACCGCCGAGCGGCCGCGCCTATACTCGCTGTGATGTTCCGTGGCTCTCTGGCCCTGGCCGTGCTGGCAACTGGCACCGCGTTCGGATTCCTCGGGCCTTCGGCAACCGGCTTCACGTTCATGAAGATTGGGGTCGGCGCCCGGCCGGTCGGTATGGGCGGCGCATACACCGCGGTTGCCGACGATGCAAACGCCTTGTTCTGGAACCCGGCCGGGCTGGCGCTCAACCCGACATACGGCGGAAGCGTGACGATGATGAAGCTGCTGCAGTCCGTCTCGTACGCGTCGGCCGGGCTGGTCGCACCGATTGGCCGACGACTCGCGGTCGGGTTTGCCGGAGGCTTTCTGAGCGCTTCCGACACGAGGCGAGACGAACTGGGACAGGAGATTGGCACCTTCGGCTTGTCAGATATCGCCGTAGGCCCGGGAGTAGCCTGGCAGCCTTTGACCGGTCTTGGGTTCGGCCTTGGCGCGAGGTACGTCTACAGCCGAATCGACTCATTTCACGCCTCTGCCTTCTCGTTTGACGGTGGTGCCATCTACGAGCCGGTGAAGTACATCACGGTTGGCGCCAGCCTGCTTCACCTGGGGCCACCGCGCAGGTTCATCTCTGAATGGGAATACCCGCCGGTCAACCTGCGGGCCGGGGTCGCGGGAAAGATACCCTTTGCCGGCAATCACCTCATCCTGAGTTCTGACCTCTCGTTGTACCCGGACTACGGCCCGATCTTGTCGGCTGGCGCGGAGTTATGCGTCCCCTTGTCCGGCAGTGCAGCCGGGCAAGCACTCTACGCTCGCGGTGGGTACCAGTCGGGCTCTCACCTGGGAACGTGGTCAGGATTCTCGCTCGGCATCGGCTATGAGTACAACCTGGCGACGAACCTCTTCCTCAGCCTAGATGTGGTGTATCTGTCCTATGGGCTGCTCGGTGGTTCCGAGCGGGCGTCAGTCGGTCTGCGTTACTCGCCCGGCAACGCCAGCCGAGTGAAGAAACGCTGAATCACCGGTCTCCCCTCTCCGAAACGTAGCGTGACCGCACCGTCGACTCGCGTGTTCACGTAGCTTACCTCGGTTCCCTCAAACCGCCGCTCCAGTCTCGCCGGGGTAGGATATCTGCCCATCACCAAGACGTAATCCGGTCGCACTCGCTCGTACAGGCTCGGCTGGTTGCCCTTCAGGCTGCCATGGTGCGGGGACTTCA
>CAYOCZ010000451.1:0-2914 GCA_964402475.1 uncultured bacterium
AAGGTGCTGGCTCACAAAGGGCTCTTCAACGCCGACGAGACGGTAAGCCCGAAGAACTATTCTGGCAGGCTCCGCGCCGGCCGAAAGATACTGAGATGATGTTCCGCCCCATGCAACAATTCCGTTGCCCAGGTGGGACGAAGGATATATGACATGGCAGAGGAAACACCGGACACGGGACAGGGCGACGCTCCTGAGACGCCAGGTGTCGACAAGGCAGCTTTCGCGGCGGAAGTCAAGAAAGTGGCAAGTCGGCGCTCCGCGAGTAAGAAGAGTAAGCAGCCCCCTCCCGTCGAAGAGCCGGAACCTGAATTGGAGCCGGCCGCAACGGTCGACGACGACGGCGGCACCGATGAGCCTCCTCCCGAGAAGGAGCAGGTTGATTGGCAGCCGACCAAACGGCAGGTCGACGCTGCGAAGCAGCTTGGTCTGTCTGACGACGTGATTGCCGAACTGTCTGAAGGTGCGATGGCGGCGCTCGACGATGCGTCAGTTACCTACAGTCGCAAGATGTCCGAGCTCGGCCGTAAGATGCAGCAGGCCTCAAAGGCCCCTGCCCCGAAAGCTGAGCTGGATGATAGCGGCGATGGTGACGACGAGCCGTTCGTGGCTCGGCAGTTTGGCGATTTGGATTGGGGTGAGGAGTCCGGCACTCAGCAAATCACCGCGCACGGCCAGCAGATCGAGAAGCTGGTTGGGCAGGTGAACGAGTTGCTGGAAGCTTACCAGTTTGACCGTGACGAGAAAGTCCGAACGTCGATCAGTGGCTATTTCAAGGACAGCGTTCCGACAGCGCTCCGCGAGAAGTACGGGGCGGAGGAAGCCAGCGTCAGTCCGGACTCGGCAGAAGGCAAAGCTCGAGATGAGCTTGTTCGCAAGTCTGCGGAGATTCAGATTGGCTACCGCATAGCGAACGACGGGAAACAGCTTCCGGTCGAGGACGCGCTTGACCAGGCCATGAAGATCATCGATTCGGACACATTACAGGGTGCGGCGGCTGACCGGAAAGCCGATGCGATTCGCAAGCGCTCGGATCAGCGGGTGCCTGCGGGGTCTGGTCGGTCAAACGACGCAGACCACGGCGGCCTGACCAAGAAGGACAAGGCCGTTGCCGCTATCACGCAGGCGGCTCGCAAGCGCGGAATCCACGTGCCCTCATAGAAAGGGCAAAGACCTATGGCTGGTGTAAATCTCGATCGCAGGGACGTTCTGACCACGGAGCACGAGGATCAGGACCTCTACGATCTGCTGAAGATCACGACCGAGCACTATCCCAACGAGCACAAGCTGACCGTGCTGCATGAGCGGCACGACTGGCCGGTGATGAACGAGTGGTTCAAGAACCACCGCGAGCAGGTTGTTTCGGGCACGAACGTGACCGAGACCATCATGCTCGACGCGGACGGCAACGCGAAGTTCGTCGAGCCGTATGAGACGGACGAGGCGACTGTCCCGAACACGATGGCTACGCTCTCCATGCCGATGAAGCTCGCCCAGGTGGCGTGGCTGACCGAGAAGACGGAGCTTCTCCGCAACCGTGCGCCGAGCAAGATGATCGACCTGGTCGAGAAGAAGCGCACCGAAGCGGACTTCTCGATAGCGAACCTTCTTGAGCGGCGCGGTTTCCGCGGTCCGAACTCGACGACCGACCGGAAGAACCCGTACGGCCTTCCATACTACCTCGTCCCGATCACGGCTGCCCAGGTTACGGCCGCGACGTACGGCCATCAGGGCGCGAACCCGAACTTCGGCACGTACCTCGGCGGTTCGGCCCACTCCAGTAACTCGGCTGCGACCACCTGTCTCGGTATCGCTTCGGACGAGGCCGCCTACGCGCTGTGGCGGAACTACAACGATTTCTGGTCTCACGACACGACGGCCAGCATCCTCACCGACTTCGACCAAGACGACGTTGTGAAGATTGCTCGGATGTATCGTCGGCTTCGGTTCCGGGGTCCGGTGAACGCTAAGCAGTTCTCGGATGGCAGCAAGGCCAACTTCGCCGGCTACACCGACGAGCCTATGATTGAGACGATGGAGAAACTTGCTCAGCGGAACAACGAGTCCCTGGGCGCCGATCTCGGCAAGTTCATGGGCAACGTGGTCTGCCGGGGCGTCCCGATCATGTGGGCGGAGGAGATGGACGACTGGGTGAACACGGGCGGCACGGCGTCTCACACTCTGGCGTTCGTCAACCACGACTACTTCGTGCCGTACTGCATGGAGGGTGACTACTTCGCCGAGAGCGGCCCGTTCCGGGACGACGACCGGCACCGTGTGGCGAAGTACTTCATCGACCTTCAGTTCAACTTCTGGTGCTCGAACCGCAGACTGTGCGGCGGGCGGATCGACGTTCAGGTTGCTGGCTGACGTGTCCGAACCTTTTCCCCTCTGTTCAGGAGGCTTTATATGCATCTCGTAGGTCCGAGTCACGGGGCTGGCAAGTCTTACTGCCCGACCCCGATTGTATGGGGCGACTGCCCCATCCACAAGCTCATCGACGATCCGGCCGCCGGCATCTTCATCCATGAGGATTGGCGGAACTGGATTTCGCGCGCTGATACGGTCACGGCGGCAAACGGCTACCAGATATTTGCCAACGGGACCGCGACCATCGCACCGCTCGCTCACAACGAGACGACCGACTACCCCGGCTTGGTGATGCCCATCCAGTGGAACGGCGACAAACACAACGACGACGAGTTCTCCATGCAATGGGGTGCCAACGCATCGGCTCCGTTCGTCATCGAGGCGGGCAAGCGCATCTGGTACGAGACGTGCTTCAAGGTTTCACACGTCACCGATGCTGTGGTGAGCTGGTTTGTCGGCATGGCGGAAGCCGGCCAGGCCGAGGAGGACTTCATGTTGGACAACGGCACGGGGTGTGCGTCTGTCGATTGCGTCGGCCTTCGTG
>CAYOCZ010000452.1:0-2902 GCA_964402475.1 uncultured bacterium
GGCCCACACCGGCCAGCGCGAGGTCCAGAATGACATCAGCATCGTCCTGACACAGGGCGGTGAGTACTTCTTCAACGACGAGCCGGTCGCGACGCTCGAACAGGTAGGCAGCCTAGTCGCGGCCGAGGTCGCCCGCGACCCCTACATCCTCGTCGTGGTCCGGGCCGACAAGCAGTGCTACGGCAACCAGGTTCTTGACGTCCTCTCCACGGCGAAGAGCGCAGGCGCGATGCGCATCGTCTGCGCGACGAAGAAACTGGCATCCGGAAGCTAGCCATGCCCCAAGGAATCGCGCTCCGGAACATAACTATCTACGAAGACCGTCGGTCCTCGGCCATCTGGATTGCGATCATCCTCTCGGCATTGCTTCACCTGGGCAGCATGCTCGGCGCCTCCGCGTTCAAGCCGGCCGCTGTCACCTCCGGCGAAGAACTCATCCAAGTCGACGTCTACGACATCACCCGGCGACCCGAGGTCGCAAAGGTACTACCCAAGCAGGAACTGGGCGGCGGCGGGCGTCCCGGCCCGGCCGACGCGAGCATGATGAGCTACACTCCGTCCGGCGCTCCGGATGGCCCGACCATCGACCTGCAGGCCGCGCTCGAACGCGGCCCGTCACAGGCGAAGATTGACCTCAACCGATACGAGCTTGACCGTTCCGGGGGCGGCATGGACATGGTCTACCTCGGAGGCAAAGGCGGCTCGCTGTCCACTGACGAAATCCTCTCCCAGCCGGCAATCGCCATGACCCGGACCCCGGGCCGCGCTGGTGGCAGCGCCGACAACCGCGGCGTCCCGGGCATTCCTCAACTTGCCGCACAGCTTACGATCGAGCACCGCGAGCTCGCCAAGCCAGCCGCCCGTAGCTTGCCAGCCGTCGGGAGCCAGGACCCGCCCAAAGTGGAAGCACCCGTGTCCCGCGGCACGAACTTCACGGTTGCCGGGCCGGTTTCCCAGCGCGAGATCACCAGGAAGCTGGTACCCCGCTATCCGAAGTGGGCGCTCGAGCGCCGTGTCTCAGGCACCGTGGTCGTACGCATCTGGGTCCAGCCCAATGGCCAGGTCAAGGGAGCACCGACGGTGGAGTCTAGCTCCGGCTACCCGAACCTGGACCAAGTCGTCGTGGACGCGCTGCGCGGGTGGGAGTTTGCGGCGCTCGGTCCCGGCGTCAAGACCGAGGATCAGTGGGGCGTAGTTACGTTCAAGTTCGTGTTGTCTTGAGGACATGATGATACTCATTGTTGCCCTGCTCTTTGCCCAGCTGGCCCCGGCTCCGGCCAAGCCTGAGTCGGCGGCGGCCCGGCCCGAAAGCACTGCTGCCCGGTCCTCGCGGAACGGCGACCCGCACGCCATCGGCGAGGAAGTCATCAAAGGCGAGACCGAAGTCAGGATCGAGGACATGAAGCCCTACTTCCCGCCGCAGATCGACCCGTTCGCTCCGGTCAACGAGCTGCTGGCCCCGGAAAGCTACGTGCTTGATGGCGCGTTATACCACTCGGTTGACTCAATGACCATCCCCCAGCATTTCGCCCATTCCTCCTACTTGCGAACCCCGGTCGAACGCAACTTCATCTACGGCGACATGATGGTTTTCCTGCCCTCCTTCGAGCAGCGCGTTGCGACCTGGAATCTGGAGGTGTCTAACTCGCTCGGTGAGACGGTCCGCCGCATCGCGCGCAAAGGACAGCCGCCCGCGGTCATCACCTGGGACGGCAAGACCGACGAGGGTGAACCAATCGCTCCGGGCGAAGTGTACAGCTTCACCTTCAACGCCTACGACGCACAGGGCAACCAGACCCGGATTCCGGGCACACCTCAGCGTGTCAACGGGATAGTCCAGCAAGTCGGCGAAGAGTGGGTTGTCTCGATTGCGGCGGACCAGATCTTTGCCGAGGGCGGCGCTCAGTTGATCGAGCAGGCGGCCCTGCGCCTCGACGAAGCGGCCAACGTCGTCAAAGAGAAGTTCAAGAACCAGGTCGTAGTCTACGTATACACCGAGCAGGAACGACTCTCGGCCGAACGCTGCTGGGTAATCCAAGCCGAGTTAGGTCGACGCGTTGTACTGCCGGCCGAGGCGCTCAAAGTCGTGCCCCGGTTCGTCCCGGGTCTCCAGCCCAAGCTCTCCAAGATCGAAATCCGCGTCCTCTAGTAGATAGCGAATCCACCCCATCAACCTTCAACCCGTTCGCCGCTCGACGCCGCCTGAATTGACGAGTCGTTGCCGCCGTCTATCATTAGTTCCGTGAAGAAACCCGGCACCCACGAGCCGCATCCCGCTCCGCCGTGGCCGCGGCGGCCCTTTTCGGCGGTCGTCGCCGGCACCGGCTCCCAGGTTCCCGAACGCATCCTTACCAATGCCGACCTGGAGAAAATCGTGAACACGTCCGACCAGTGGATAACCGAGCGCACGGGCATGAAGGAACGCCATATCTCGGCGCCCGACGAGGCTGCATCCGACATCGCGGTCAAGGCGTGCGAGAAAGCCCTGGCAGAGGCCAAGGTCAGACCCGAGGACATCGACCTTATCGTCGTCGGCACGGTGACCGGCGACATGCCCTTTCCCTCGACCGCCTGCGTGCTGCAACAGAGGCTCGGGGCGCCGCACGCCGTGGCATTCGACGTAAGCGCGGGCTGCACCGGTTTCATCTACGCGCTCAGCGTTGCCCGCCAGTTCGTCGTCAGCGGCGCCAGCCAGACGGCCCTGGTCGTGGGTGTCGAGATGCTCAGCAAGATCACCGACTGGACCGACCGTTCCACCTGCGTCCTGTTTGGTGACGGTTCCGGCGCCGCCGTGCTCAAGGCGGGCACCAAGCCCGACAGGGGCATCCTCGCCACCTACCTGGCCGCCGACGGAACCGGCGGCGAGCACCTCTACATGCCGGCGGGCGGCTCGCGCCGTCCG
>CAYOCZ010000453.1:0-2879 GCA_964402475.1 uncultured bacterium
CGCGGCAGAGGCGCGGCCGGCGAGTCCCCTTCGTCCTTGGCCGGCGGGTGGCCGGCGATTCCTCCTAGGCCCGACCGCCAAAGAAGCTGCGGCTGACGGCTAGCGGCTTGCAGCCTACGGATCACGGTTCACGGGCAACCTGTCGAGACGTGAGTCATGAACCTCATTGACAGACGTCGGTCGCAGTCCTAGAATCAGGCGTGACGCCGGTCGAGGCGGAGTATTGGGACCCCGCCGCATCGGTCTTCCCGGCGCCGGTTCGTATGAGTCCGGTCCAAACGGGAGGCGCAGCATGATACGTGACCGTGTCAGTTGCCTGCTGGGTCGCATCTTCGCACCAAACAGAATGGCTGTAGGCCCGAGGCTGCTGCTGTGCGCTCTGGCTCTGGGCCTTGTCGCGGGCGTTCACGCCCAACCGTTTCCGTCGTTCCTGCTAGATACCGCCATTGTCATCGGTCCCGACGCGGGCGAGGCCGACTGGACCAGCGTGGCGTTTGGCAACCAATGTGGCCTGGTGGCTTGGACAGACGGCAACCTCGTCAAGGGCTGCAGATTCACCCGTTCGCTTGTACCGCTGGACATGCCGGGCCTCGCGCTGTCTCGGTTGACTTCGTACGGCGTCCCGCGCTTGGACGTCGCTTGGTCGCGAGACACGTTTCTCGCCGTCTGGGCGGGAGATTACGGCAACGGGCCGGTGATTGAGGGGGCGCTGGTCAGCGAAGATGATACCTTTGCCAGGCGGGTGACCCTGGATTCGTCGGACCTGTATCACAGCCGACCGGTTGTGGCGGCGAATGACTCGGAGTTCCTCGTCGCGTGGACTGAAGATACGCTTGGGGGGATAAGCAGGGTCCGCTACGTGCGCGTGTCCTGTTCCGGCGTTGTGCTGGACACAACCACCCGGACCGTAGCCGTCCATCAAGGGGACCAGGGCGCCGTCGACGTGGCGTGGGGCGACACGAGCTACATGGTGGTGTGGATTGGGTGGAACATGTCCCTGTACTGCAACATCATCCGCAGCGACGGCACACGCTCAAGCGACTATGGATACTTGATAACGCAAGAATCGATGCTTCGCGCCCCGGTCGTGAGCTTCGATGGTCGGAGCTTCATCGTGATGTGGGTCCGGTCTGCGGGACGGTCGTTCGCCCCCATGGACGAACTGAGGGTCGTGCGTGTGACACCGGAAGGCGTAGTTACGGACTCCGCGTGCGTGGCCGTTGAGCCCGGGGAGACGGACCACCGGTGGTACGGAGTCGCATCGGTCCGGGACACGACGCTGCTCGTGTGGGAATCGTGGCGGGACAGCGCATGGTGCGCGTACGGGGTTCGGCTGGACTCCTGCCTGCTCACTCTGGACAGCATACCCATCGTCCTCGCGACACCGGTGGGGTATCACGATGACTATCTTGCTCCTGCCGGCATTTCCTGTGCGACCGTTGGCGATACCTTCGTTGTCTCATGGGCGGGCAGGCTGGGGCCGCTAGACTGGCCCACGCCCGGTCGCGACGTCGTCTGCCGCCGGGTGACCCGGGACGGAGTCTTGCCCGAGACGACCGCGGTGATGATGTCGTATGCGGCCGGCGAGCAGTACCTACCCGATGTGGCGAGCGATGGAACCGATTTCATGGCTGTGTGGGCGGAGTTCCGAGCCGACTCGACTCTCTATGACCTGCGCCTCTACTGCGCCCGATTCAGTCGTTCCGGTGCGGTGCTCGACACCGCCCCTACGTGCCTTGCCGGACCGGACGCCAAGCTAGCCACCATCGGCTACGGCGGCGGCTGTTACCTGGTCGCCTGGCGGGATGGGTCTCTCGGTGCCACGCGAAGGGTGCTGGCCGTCCGCATCGACCGGGGCGGCACGCTCATTGACACAGTTCCGATACAGGTGTCCGCCGGCGACAAGTACTTCTACGGCTGGGCCGACATCGGATACGCCGACAGCACGTTTCTCATCGCGATGATGTGCAACTACCCAAACTGGCACATCTATGGTTCACGCATATCATGCGACGGCAAGCTGCTGGACTCAGTTCCATTCGTGTTCCCGCCCGGGGAGGAAGGGCCAGTTCGTCGCAATCCCGGAGTGGCGACCGACGGCGACTCGACGTTCATGGTGACGCGAATCTATCGTATCGGCAATGAGGCCAGTTTCGTGCGCTGCACGTCGGGCGGCGTGATTCTGGACTCGACCGAGATCATCCTGGGAGATGTCCCCGGCAATTTCGATCCCGTGTTCGTGGCGCCCGTCCGAGGACCCGGCGAGTACTTCGTCGTCGCGACCACTTCGGTCGCTCCCTCAGTCGCCTGGAGGGTCGGCTATGACGGTACGGTTCTGGACACCATTGAGGATGTGTATCCGTTCATGCCGGGAACGGGGGCGGTCTACGATGGCATCAACTACGTGGTGGTAGGCTCTCACGGCGACGGCGGGTATGCCACTGGTGTTGGAGTTCAACTCGTCGAGCCAGACGGCACGGTCGTCAACTACTTGCCAAAGATGGTTGTCGTGCTCGACACGACCAGGAGTCGCTACAGCTCCAAGTTTGTGCGGTCCGCGACCAACGACGAGGGAGTCACCGCTGCTGTCTTCTCTTCCTACGAGCAGGCGCGTTACGGCTCTAGGCGCATACGCGCCGCAGTGTGGACTCCGCTCGGGGTCTGCGAGGAGCCAGCTGCATGCACATCGCCGAAGTTGCCCTCGCAGACCGTCGTGCGCGGGGTGCTGCTGATGGAAGACCGGGGACCGAGGACAGGAGACCGGGCGGTACTGCTCGACGCTGCCGGGCGGAAGGTGCTCGACCTTCATCCCGGCGAGAACGACGTGCGGGCGCTGGCGCCGGGGGTGTACTTCATCCGAGAACAGCCGCAAGCCGCAG
>CAYOCZ010000454.1:0-2879 GCA_964402475.1 uncultured bacterium
GGGGCGGTTCTGTTTTTGGGGCAGATGTACGCGTCTGAGAGGAGGCATCGGTGAGTATCAAGGAATCACTGACTTTCGATGATGTCCTGCTGCTGCCGCAGAAGTCGAGCGTTCTGCCGGCTGAGGTAGATACCGATTCGTGGTTCACGCGGGAGATATCGCTGAAGCTTCCCCTGGTCAGCGCGGCAATGGACACCGTGACCGAGTCACGCATGGCGATTGCGATGGCCCAGTCCGGCGGCATCGGTGTGGTGCACAAGAACCTGTCGGTCGAGGAGCAGGCGGCTCATGTGGCCAAGGTGAAGCGGGCCGAGTCGAGCATGATTGCCGAGCCGATAGCGATAACCCCGGATGAGACGATTGGCGAGGCGCGGGAGTTGATGGCGCAGTACGGGATTTCCGGTCTGCCGGTGGTCGACGCGAAGATGCGGCTCGTCGGCATCCTGACCAAGCGCGACCTGCTGTTTCAGGATGACTGGAAGCTCGCGGTATCCAAGGTGATGACGGCCGAGGGGCTCGTCACCGCGCCCGAGGGGACCTCGCTCAGGCGGGCGAAGGAAATTCTCCGCAAGCACCGAGTCGAGAAGCTGCCGATTGTCGACCGCCGTCGCCGGCTCAAGGGACTGATTACCACCAGGGACATTCTGAAGCGGGTGGAGAACCCGAACGCGACGCTCGACGGTAAGCGACGGCTCAAGGTCGCGGCCGCGGTCGGCGTGGGCCGGGATGCGTTCGTGCGGGCTGAGGCGCTCGTCAACGCCGACGTGGACGCGGTGGTGGTCGACACCGCGCACGGGCATCAGGACAAGGTCGTCGAAACCGCGCGCCAGCTCCGTCGTAGGTACCCGAAGCTGCAATTGGTCGCCGGTAACGTCGGCACCGCCGAAGCGGCGGTGGCCCTGGCCGAGGCCGGATGTGACGCCGTGAAGGTCGGGGTCGGACCGGGTTCGATTTGCACCACGCGCATCGTCGCCGGTGTGGGCGTGCCTCAGTTGTCGGCTATCATGGAGTGCGCTCTGGCTCTGAGACGGCGCAGGATACCGGTGATTGCCGACGGCGGGGCACGTTACTCCGGAGACGTTGCCAAGGCGCTGGCCGCGGGAGCCGGGACCGTGATGATGGGCAACCTGCTGGCCGGTACCGACGAGAGCCCGGGCGAGGACGTGCTGCTCGAAGGCCGGCGGTACAAAGTCTATCGCGGCATGGGCTCGCTCGACGCGATGAAGAAGGGGTCGGCCGACCGCTACTTCCAGGAAGGGCAGGTCAAGCTGGTGCCGGAGGGGATTGTCGGCCGCGTGCCCTACCGGGGCAGCGTAAGGGACGTGCTGTTCCAGCTAGACGGCGGAATCCGGGCGGCGATGGGATTCTGCGGCGCGGCGAGCCTCCCTGTGCTCCGGCGCAAGGCGAAGTTCGTGAAGATTACCGGCGCGGGCCTGCGCGAGAGCCACCCGCATGACGTGACCATCACCAAGGAAGCGCCGAACTACGAGGTGCCGGAGGCAAAGGAATAAGACCCATAGGACCAATAGGACCCATAGCGGAAGAGAAAGGGGCGGCCGGAAGGCCGCCCCGCCGGCTTTGAGCCTTGACAGTGGATGAACAGGTTCTACAATGACGTTGTCTCTGGGGCGCATGAGCGTGGTGACCTGAGTATCCGTGGCCAGACAACACTCGGAGCGTGCGGCCCCAACAGGGACGGCCGGCAGGTGGAAGCGGCGTTGCTGCGCTATGGAGGACCCGGTACAGCAGCTACACCTACCGGAGGTGAGGGACCGGGAAGGGCCCGCGTTTGGAGGCAAACATGCCAAACAGAACCGCACTAGCGGTCCTGACCATCGCCCTGTGTGTTACACTCGCACTGGGCTACACCAACGACGTCGGCGTGACAGTGATCATCTCGCCGGTCGCCGATCCCTGCTACGCCTTCGGCGACACTTTCTATATGCGGGCCGAAGTCAAGAACTTCGGCATCGCCGCCCAGACGGGCGTGCCGGTCATCTGTCGCTTGCAGGAGGAGTTAAGCAGCACGGTCGTCTACGACGAGACCCTCTTTGTCGACCTCGCGGTCGGCGCGACCGAGACGCTTGACTTCCCGGGATACTACGCTCCGCCGGCGACCGAAGCGGTCTACGTCGATACGATGTGGACCGAACTCCCCGGGGACCAGAACGAGGATAACGACTGGAGGGCCAACGAAGTCTGTGTCACCGCCCCAGACGCCGCATGCGTCGGCATCACCGTCCCGCCGGCGATGGTCGACTTCAACACGCCTTTCGTTTCCCGGATACTGATCAAGAACAATGGCCCGAGAGACCGCGGCAACATCCCGGTCAGCTCCAACATTGTCCGCACCTCGGACCCAACCAGCATCATGTGCTCCCGCACGGCCAACAGCGGGCCGGTTGCCGTGGGCGCGACCGTGGCGGTGGACCTCCCGCCCGATTGCACCCCGCTTCCGGGCAGCTACACCATGACCGGCATCTCTGAGTTGCCCTACGACGCCAAGCCCGATAACGATACGTTCACCATGGGGCTGTTTGTGCGGTACGTGGACGTTCTCACCGAGATCGTGAGTCCGGGAATGTGTCAAGCTCCGGGGGGCGCACCGGTGCAGGTCAGGCTGACCAACCTGGGCAACGTGCCGGCGCTCGTGCCGCGCGTTGACGTGACGATAGTCCCGAGCGGGTACTCGGACTACCGGGAGGACATCGCGATCGGGGTCGGCGAGAACCAGGTAGTGACGCTCAATCCGTGGGTCGCCACGAGCGGCGGTCACGAAACCTACACAGCGTGGATCACCTATCCTGAGGACATGAGCCATCCGAACGACGCGGCAGTCCGTTCGATCGCGACCGGGCTCGGGATTCCGGGCTGGACGG
>CAYOCZ010000455.1:0-1681 GCA_964402475.1 uncultured bacterium
GATGGCTGTAGTTCTGGAGTCGGCCGTTGGCCGAGAGCTTCAAGCCAGGCAGCCGCTCGCGCATGTGGAGGTAGGAGTAGAGGTCGGTCATCAGGGTCGGCTGGAGGATGCCGTTTTTCACGAGCACGGCCGGTTCTTCGGCTAGGACTCCGTCGTCCGAGAAGAAGATGGAGCCGTGGCGGCCGGGCAGGCCGCCGAAGTCGACGATGTTCACAAGGTCTGACCCGACGCGCTTGCCGACGTAGAGCGCGGCACGGGCCGCGCCCCGCATCAGGGCGTCCACCTCGCAGCCGTGGCCGAACGACTCATGGGCCAGAGTGCCGGTGATATCGGGGTCGAGGATGACACGGTACTCCCCGGCCGGGATCTTGTCGGCGGACAGGTATTGCACGGCCAGTTCTGCGGCCTCGCGCATCTTCTCATCCGTGACGCGTGCCGCCTCGTGGCCGGGCGCGACTGATGCCTCGAAATTCATCACCTGCTTCTTGCCGTCGGAGGCGAGAGGAACGAGGTAGAGACCAACGTTGGCTACGTCCGAGGAGAGGAGCCGGCTCCGGTTGCAGAAGAGGCGGTACTCGCGTTCGTAGACGTACACCGCACGCGGGGCGACAATCCTTGAGTCGAACCCGGCCAGCACCTCGAACGCGTGGCGGCAGACTTCCTGGCGTTGCTGCGGCGTCACTTTTTCCGGGTCTTCTTTGAACTCGCTCTGGAAGTGACGGTCGAGCTGCTCGCCCGGGTCGGGCATCGGGCCCTGCTTGACTCTGATCGACTCGACCAGCTCGCGCGTCAGCCGGAGCAGGTAGTCGTGGTCGCTGACGCGGCTTGTGGCGGCGGAGTAGAACGTCGCTCCGTCCCAGGCCGAGATACGGATGCCGGGCCGCGGCGGCACCGGGTTCGTGCGCTCGTCGGCCGGACTCTTTGCGACCGTCTCACCGGCGGACTGGGTGACGAGAGCGGATGCGTACGGCACTTTCTTCTCCGCTTCGGCCACGAGTTCGGGCAAAAACCCGCGCAGGCTTTCGAGCGCGGGCGGGAGGTTGTGGCTCATTGTCGGTTACTCCTTTCGGGAGAGAATGTCAGTCGGGCTGGCAAAGCCCATCGTCATCAGAGGCTCGAACCCGAGCTTCTGCCAGCACGTGCCGCTGGGCGGGTTGTTGTTTGCCCAGTCGAGCATCACCATCGATACGTGGCGGTCAGCAAGGAACCGGGCCGCGGCACGGGTCAGGCTGCCCATCATGCCCTGCTCGCGCCAGTCCGGGTCGACCCACGCATCGTCGATGCGGCCGAACGGATGCGGGTCCATGTTCGGATTGTCGAGGATGCGCACCATCAGCATTCCGGCCGGCTTGTCGTCAGGCGCAACCGCAACCAGGATATGGTTCTCGTCCTTCTCCATTGTCGTGGCGTAGAACTCCTCGAGGCTGTCGGTCAATTCCTGGCTCAGCCGCCAGACCCGCGGGTCCCTACCCGCGAGCAGGTCCTGCAGGGCGATGCGCATCCGCTTCAGGTCGGGCAGGTCGCTTGGCGTTGCCCGGCGGATAGTATGCTTCCGGGTTCCTTTGACTTCTGACATCTAGCTTCTGACTTCAGACATCTGACTTCGTCTGCGGCTAGGCCGATAGACAGCCCTTCTGCTGGTACTCAGTGAAAAGCCGCCCCCAGCCGGTGTCGCGCTTCC
>CAYOCZ010000455.1:1781-2877 GCA_964402475.1 uncultured bacterium
CAGCCCTTCTGCTGGTACTCAGTGAAAAGCCGCCCCCAGCCGGTGTCGCGCTTCCACTGCTCGTATATCTTGCGCTCCTTCATCGGCCAGCGGATGCGGTCGTGGTACGTCTCGGAGACGAATATCGGGAAGTAGACGATGGGCGTGTGGAAGAGCAGTCTCTGCAGGAACCGGGTCGGGCCGTACCATGACAGCCAGCCCATGAACCGGTGGAAGTTCCAGCCGACGTTGAAGCCCCAGTTTTCGCCCGACACGTCGTCGCCGACCAGCTCGATTTCCTTCACGTCGCCGACCCCGAGCCCGGCCTCGTGCGCGAGCCGGATATACTTGATGCTCATCGGGTCGAATCCCATCAGCTTCGCGGAAACCGCGTCAATCGCGGTCTGGTCGCCGGAAGCGAGGATGACGTTCTTGACCACCGGCGTCACGGTGCGCGGGCCCTGGCCGTCGCCCGCGGTCGTGCCGTCCATCACCGCGAAGATGCCGGGGTGAATCTCCTTCTGTATGGCGAGCAGGTCGACCAGAACCTCATGAATCCAGGTGTGGGTGTAGTGACGGCGGGCGCAGAGCAGGCCGCCGAACGCGTTCTTCATCGCGCCGGTCGTGGTCGTGTAGATGTGGCACTTCACGGTCGGCAGGTGGACGATGTTCTTGCCGAAGAAGTAGTCGGGGATGCACGGCCCCTTGGGGTAGACGCGGTCCAGCGCCAGCATCTTAGCCTTCGGTTCAAACGGCACCCACTTCATGTCCTTGTCCCGGAAATTGTAGAGCACCGGCAGGCCGCACTTCCGGAATATCGGGACGTACTGGTTCAGGTCCTCGCCTTTGTAGGTGTCAATGACAACGGTCTTGTTCTGGACGCAGGACAGGTCGGCGTACCCGAGGTCGCGGAGCCCGAGGATTGTGCCCTCAAGCTGCCACGGCGTCGTATTGGCCGACGGCATCGGGTAGTGCCACGAGATGTTGTCCTTGAGGATGGTCGTCTTGCCGGGGGCCAGGAACTTGTCGGCTTCGCCCAGCTTCAGGAGCCGGCGATAGTCCTCGAGGACCGATTCAGGCTTGGTTCGAAGGACCGCGACTTTGGCACGAGCGCTCA
>CAYOCZ010000456.1:0-2861 GCA_964402475.1 uncultured bacterium
ACGGCACTGAAGGCGTACCAGTCCCGCAAGGCACTGGACACGCAAGCCAGGGACCTGGCCACACGCGAGGCGGCAGCGGCCCAACGGGAGGCAGACCTCGACGCGAGGGAAGCTGAACACAAGAAGACCACAGTCGCAATCGCAATCACACGCCTGGCCACCGAACACGGCATCGAGGAAGCCAAGTTGAAAGACCTTGGCATCGACAACGTGGAGGCGCTGGAGAAGGTGGCTCAGGCCATGAGCGGCAAGGCACCGGCGAAACTGCCCGGCGTCACTCGGCTGGACTCCGGAAAGACCAAGGGAGGGACGAACCTCGAAGGCATGAACCCGAGCGAGAAGATATTGCACGGGCTCGACCAAGAGAAACGACGTAGAGGAGGCTAACCAATGGCAAACACTCTTGCGGAATACGAACTGCTGGACTATACCGCCGTCCAGCAAGGCGTCATCGACACCATCGTGAAGGAGTCCCCCTTCCTGGGGGCCTATCTCCCGTTCTTTGAGATAGAGGGCAACGCGCTTGCCTACAACCTCGAATCCGTCATGGCAACTGCATCGTTCTACGGTGTGGGTGACACCTGGAGCGAGAACGCTGCTGTCTGGGCTCAGCGCACCGCAGCCCTCACCATCCTCGGCGGGGACGCGGACGCCGACAAGTTCATCCAGACGACCCGGAAGAACCAGAACGTGGAAGCCGTGGTCATCGAGCAGAAGGCCAAGGCCGTGGCCCATGCGTTCGAGTTGAACGCCATCATGGGGCGCACCACGACCGACGACGACGCCAAGCAGTTCAAGGGACTGTTCCGGCTCATCGCCGAGTGCGAGAGCTCTTCGGCCACAGACCTTGACGGTGTGAACAACGCCCAGGTCCTTGCGGCCGCGGCTGAATCCACCGCCCTGACCATCGACCTGATGGACCAGCTCATGGACCTCGTGAAGCCCGCGCCCGATGCCCTGATAATGAACCGCCGGATGCGGCGCAAGCTCAACTCCCTGTGCAGGGCGGCCGGCACCAACCTGACTGTGGCCGAGGGCAAGGTCGGACAGTTCATCGAGCTGTACGGGAAGACTCCGATCTTCATCAACGACTGGATTCCCAGCAACATTCCCGACAGCACTACGTCTGTGCTGACCATCGCCTCGTTCAACCAGGCCACGACTCGCGCATCCACCCTCGACAACAGCGCAATCTTCGCGGTCCGGTTTGGCGAGGACGGCCTGAGCGGCATCCACAACGGCGGCATCCAGCACGAGATTGTTGGAACTGTCTCGGACAAGGACGCCAACCGCCACCGGATCAAGTTCTACTGCGGCATGACCCTCAAGAGCACCCTGGCCGCAGCAGTGATGATCAACGTGGTCGACACCGCCCTCACCTAGAAATAGGTGCCTGACTCAAATCTAGGAAAAAGGAGGCCATAGACAATGGCTTATCCCGTAATCGTTGAAGATGCCGAGAGGGTGGCGACTATCACTCTCGCGGCGACCGTAAACCCCGGCGACGTGCTGGGGTACAACTCGGGCTGGGTGAAAGCTGATGCCAACGGCATCTACTACGCTCAGTGGGTGGCAATGGCGCACGGCGAGAGTGGCCAGCGCATCAAGGCTTGCAAGAAGTGCGTCTGCTACGACGAGGACGCTCCCTACACAGCCGACACGGTTGTGTACCTGTCTGAGACAGCGGGCGCGTTCACTGAGACCAGGCCCACCACTGCGGGCAGCCTGATGCAGGTGCTTGGCAAGACCATCGACACCAAGCGGACGTACATCGAGATCAAGAACGCCGAGGAATGGGACGTGATGATCACTCCCGACACCTACGACACGACCGGGGAACCCGGCCTTGGCGTCGCTGACGCAGGATGGGTAGGTCCGCAGATTGACGGAGCGGAGACTGTCTATTTCAAGGGCAGGCTCCCCGAGGGACTTGTCGGCAGTGTCGTGATCGCAAAGGTCGTGCTCAATTCCATCGGCGCATCGGCTGCCGACCTCGACTTCGACCTTGTGGGAGGGTTCGACGGCGCGAGCAACGTGCAGGACACCGGCACGGGCATCGACACGACCGACTGGGCGGAGACGGACGCCGACAACATCCTCCTGACCGTCGATGTCAGCGCTGCGTTTGACGCAGGGTTCTGGCTCCCCGGCAGGAACTTCACCCTGCTGATGGACCCCGACGGCGTCACCGGCGACGTGACGGTCCTTGGACTGCACCTTGTCGGCCTGAAGGTCTAGGCGCAACAGGAACTCAACAGAGGGGGAGGGCATGAAGCTCTCCCCCTCGGAGGTTATGAAATGCCAACAAGAATCGGACAGGACGAAATACCAATCAGGTCAATCATGGCGACCGCCGGCCTGTGGCAGACAGCGACTATCGACATCTCTGCGGACGACGACCTGTCGGACGAGGTAGACCTGGGGGACTACTACGGGTACCTCAATGTGATTCTGCCAGAGCTGACGTCGGCGGACGTGAGCTTGCAGGTATCCGATGAGAGCGGCGGCACGTTCCAGGACCTCGACAGCGCGACCTTTGCGGCCGGCACGGGAGAGGTCAATACCACGTTTGTGCTGGGCGGCTGGCGGTATCTGAAGGTGAAGACGTCGGCTTCGCAGGCAGCGGACAGGGAAATCCTGGTACGGGGGGTGACGTTCTGATGAAGACACTGGAACAGATGATTCAGGACAAGGCAAAACTGATGCGAGAGCTTCAGGGGGCACGTGTGGCAGCGACCCGCTGTGAGGGCGCAATCATGTACCTCGACGCTGAGATAGCGAAGGCGCAGAAGGAAGCCGAGGCCCCGAAGGAAGAGGAGGCTCCACCGGAAGCGCCGAAGGAGGGCGACGATGGCTAATCT
>CAYOCZ010000457.1:0-2856 GCA_964402475.1 uncultured bacterium
CCTCCTCAGGAGTATAACCGCTACCAACGGGACTGCAAAGAACACGATAGCCACAAAGAGCACGGCAAGGACCCGGTGCCGGGCGCAGAACCCGCCCAGCCAGCGGGCGAGCGTCAGCGGCACGATGCGCAGCGGGTACCAGACTATCGCGCCGAAGGTGTTGAACAGCGTGTGGGCGAAGGCGACCTGCACCGCCGCGAGCGAACCGGTGACGAGCGCGGCGAGAACCGAGGTAACGGTGGTGCCGATGTTGACGCCGAGCGCGTAGGGGAAGAGCTGACGCAGTGTGAGCAGGCCGGCGCCCGCCAGCGGCACGGCCATCGACATCGTGGCCGAGCTCGACTGGACCAGCGCGGTGAAGGCGAGCCCGAGCAGAAACGCCCGGCTCGCGTGGCCGAACAGGTACTTGTCCAGGACGATTTCGAAGCGTCGGCTCATCAACGAGCGGAGCATGTCGACCATCACCTTGAGCGCGCCAAAGAGCAGGACCAGCGCGACCGCCAGCTCGACCAGCGGTATGCGACCGACCAGCCGGCTGATTGCCGCCAGCGGCGGGCCGGTGACGAACTGGAGCGGGCTCGACACAGAAAGCCCACCAACGTCCTGGAACGCCCGGGCGAGCAGGGCCGAGCCGCGCGCCAAGGGGTGGAAAGTGACTTCGATCGGCAGCAGCACCAGGACCGACAGCACGTTGAAGATGTCGTGCACCATCGCGGCCGGGAATGCCCGTTCGAACTCCTGGCGCCGGCTGATGTGGCCGAACGACACGATGGTGCTGGTCACGGTCGTGCCGATATTTGCGCCCATCACCATGGGGATGGCGTGGGTGATGCCGAGCGAACCGCATGCGACGAGGCCGACCACGACCGATGTCGTCGAAGAAGAACTCTGGCAGACCGAGGTCACGAGCATGCCGATGAGCAGGCCGGTGATCGGGGTCGCGGTCAGCGAGAAGAGGGTCTGCGTGAAACCGGCGCCCAGCCCTCTGAAGCCGGCACCCAGCAGCTCGATGGAGAGCAGGAATACGTACAGCCCGGCGAGGAAAAGGGCCATGCGCACGACCGCAGGGAGTCGCTTGAGGTCGGGTAGCTTCACAGGAAAGCCAGTCTAAGAAGTTGGGCCACGAGGTCAAGCCGCGCGGTCGACGTGGTCGTGCGGCCGGGCCGGCATAGTCGGCCGCAGATGCGCACATGCAACCGGCGCGGGCGACTTGCGCGCGGCGGCGGCCGGGTTATACTCCACCTGCCCTGCATTTGTTGAGGAATGCCGGGAATCGGCGAAGTCCGAAAGCCGGTCAAATCAGAGCAAGTGAAGTACACCATCCCCCTTATGTTGGCTCTGGCCGCGACGGCAGTCGCGGCTTCCGCGGTTGGGGAGCGACTGCCGCGGCTTGAGGCTGGCACTCTTGACGGGCGCCGGCTGGTTCTGCCGGATTCGGCGGAAGGCAACATCACCCTGCTCGGGCTCGGCTACAAGCGCGAGTCGCAGGACGACCTTAACTCCTGGCTCGTGCCGTTCCGGCAGGAGTATCCGCTGGCCAAAGGGTTCCGTGCCTACGAGATTCCAATGATGGGCCGGAGGATACCGGGCTTGCTGCGTGGGATCATCAACATGGCGATGCGCAACGCTACACCGAAGGAGAACCGGCGCTGGGTTGCACCATACTACGGGGATATCGACGACTACTCCCGGCGGCTCGGCGTGACGGACCGCAGCCGCGTCCAGATGTTCCTGCTCGACACAGCCGGACTTGTGGGTTGGCACGCCTCGGGCCGCGCCGACAGTGTCGGGCTGGCGGAGTTGAGGCTCGAAGTCGCGAAGCTGTTCGCCGAAGGAGACTGACAGATGAGTGGCTTGCGGTCACTGTCGGGCGGGGCACCAATCGTCGTCCGCGTCAAAGAACATTGGGTAGTTCGGGTTTGAATGGTCATCGGCGCTTGGGGCTCGGTCATTGACCACAACTGCCAACTGGGATATGACCTTGGGCGCGAATGCGCCTCACTGGAAACTCGCAGCTCAAAGCTGCGTTGAAAGCTCCCTTCAGAGTTCCTCTGAAAGCTTCGGTCAAAGCTCCCAAGAAGGCTCATTCGAAGGCCTACCTCATCGCTCATTCCATTGCTCATCTCAATGCTTGTCACATCGCTTCGCGCATCGCTCGTCTCAAGGCTCAGCGCATTGCTTCTCACATCGCTTACCTCAAAGCTCAGTCGAAAGCTCGCGTCAAAGCTCTTCTGAAAGCTCAACTCAAAGCTCATTTCAAAGCTCGTTTCAAGGCTTCTTCGAACGCTAGCTCGAATGCTGCCTAGGGGGCGACCCCTACCCTTGGTTTTCCGGCAGTCGATTGTCGCACAACTCGCCGACAATACGAGCGTTATGCTCTGTAGTCTGCTCTCGCCAAGTCGCCACTTCGTGTATTGGTATTCGGGCTGCAGACTGCCACCTGGAAACCGGTCACTCGCGGCGTCGCCGCGCGCAGCCCTGGATTGTCTAACTCGCTCATCACTCGTCGCTTATCCATCTGTCACCTCTTCTTCGAAGCCGTCTACCGGATAGCTGGGGGAGTGCTTGCCCCTTATGCGGCCCCTGTTCCGGCACCTGCAGCAGCCGCCGCCGAAGCACCGGCAACGGCGTTCGCTCCGGCCCCCGCTCATCGAGCCGCAACAGCACCTGTCTCCGGTGCTGTATCTGTGCCCTGAACAGCACCCGGCACTCGCATCGTGGCTGCCGTTGCTCCTGCCGCCGCAACAGCCCTCGCACCTGCGTCCGCACCAAGCCCTGCAACAGCATCCGTTCCCGCCGCTGCAACGGCGCCCGCTCCAGGCCAACCAACAGCAGCCGCGCCGGCCCTCATTCCGG
>CAYOCZ010000458.1:0-2855 GCA_964402475.1 uncultured bacterium
ATGCAGCCACCGTCTTTGATCCTCTTGCCGGATGGCGGCGCCGGCATCGGCGTCATCTCGGTCCAGCCCGGAATCCCGGTCCTGATCGGACGGATCGCCGTATCGGCCGCGGTAGGCGGCACCGAGGTATGGTTCATGTCCTCGGGGTAGGTGATCCACGCCGTGCAGGTCTCATTGCCGCCCGCAGGACAGACCCACGGATTCAGCGTCACTATCTGGTACTCGCCGACATCGATCGCGATGTTATCACGCCAGTCCGCGTATCCCCACGGATGTATCGTCGCGTCAACCCGCGGCACCAGCGCCGGCACGTTGCCCATGTTGGTCAGCTTGACGCGAACCGCAACCAGACCCGGGACCTCTTGGACCCTCGGGCTCACGATCTCGGTCATCACGTTCAGGTAACGCACGAACAGCGGCATGTCCAGCGTGTCGTTATCGGTCTTGGTGTCGTAAGGCATCAGGGAGATGCCCGTCATCACGTAGGTGCCCGCCTCCGGAGGGAAAGCGGCCACGAAGTCCACTGCGACTTCCTCGCCGACCCCAATCGGCCCGCTGTTGCCCGCCTCGAAGTAGCTGGGATCAAGCGGATCGTCGGGGGTGATCAGGAACTCAACCGGGATGTTGGTCCGCGCCTTCAGGCCGACGTTCTTGACCACGATCTGCGGATAGATGTCCGCCGCACCGGAGTCGATCGTCGCCGGCGGCGAGGGGATGTCCACTATCGAGCCGTCGAGCAGCGGAGCCCGGAAGCACGCGTCGAGGCCGAAGTCCATTATGGCGTCATAACTCGGGTACACTCCCCAGACGCCGTTGTACTTACCCCAGTCGTTGTTGGTCGTAACCGGCGCGGTATAGTCCATACCGAGCCAGGGGTAGGCCGGGCTGACGCTCGTCTGGTAGTAGGAGACGAAGAAGGTGTCGTAGGTGACCGAGATCGCCGGGTCGAAGTAGATCTCGTTCTTGTACAGGCTGGTCCAGACCGACGACTGGATATTACCCGACCAGACCCCGATCTGGTTTTCTCCGGGCGTGCCGCCACCGTATATCCTGACTTCCGCGGCGTAGCTACTGCCCGAGCTGCTCGACAGCCAGAGATTCACCTTGTTGATCGCCAGCGGGGTCACGGGCGCGAAGAACCTTGTGGCCAACTCGTTGCCCGCGGCCACCCAGGAGATGGCGTTGTCAAACGTCCCGTCGTTGTAGGTCAGGCATTCCGCACCCCACTCCGTGACCTTGGCTTCGTTGGCCTTCATGTCGTTGGTCGGCCCCTGGTCCCCGGAAAGCTCGGTCCACATCGTATCGACGAAGACCGCTTCCACGGCCGGCGGAGCGTAGTATCCCGGGAAGTTGAGCGTCTCGGTCGCGCCGACCGCGAAGTCGGCGACAAAGAGGGTCTCGTCGTAGATGACCGCGCTGCCTACCTTCTCCCGCAAGCGACAGATGACCGGCACGTTCGTCTGGGCGTCGATGCCGAAGTTGGTGACTTGGGCGCTCATATAGAAAGTGTCGCCGAAGGCGTAGAACGGGTCACTCGGAGAGATTATCTTCGAGACACCGACGTCGTTGGGGTTGCTTATGAACCCGAGGCGCGTGTGATACATCTCGTAGTCACGGGAACCGGTCGCGATCATCGTATCGGAGATGTTGGAGGCATAGACGCGCCGGTAGTTTGAAGTGTTGGTGTAGTAGGAGGGGCAGCCGCTGCCGGACGCCGAGCCGATCCAGGTAACCTCGGCGACCAGGTTGTCGGTGCCATTGTAGTTGAAGTTGGTCTGGCAGTCGACGGTATCCCACGAGCCAGCGGGCCCGCCGCGCTCGAAGCCGCTATTCTGGTGGTAGACCACGACCGGCGTGTTGCCGTCGTAGTTGTTGTTGTAGGTGGTGGTGAGATTACTCAAGCTGGTGTGGCACAGCTTCAAGCTCACGTTGGGGAAAGTCGCTGTATAGGAGTAGTAGTTCTGGAACCACGCCATCTGGGCAATGGTCCCGGAGCGCCCGATTTCGCTGGCCATGTAGAGTATCTGCACCCGGAAGCCGGAGTAGAATGGGTACCAGGGCCAGTAGTTGCCGCCGGTGGGAGAGGGGTCGATGTAGACGTAGTCGAGGGGCATGCCGTCGGCCCACCCTTGTTCCGGTTGGGTGGCCTGCGCGGCCCCGGGTAACCCGGGTGATATGAGAACGGCGCCGGCAGGGGCTTCCATTGCCGGCTGCGCGGCGTCGTCTACGTTACCGCCGACGTCGACCCATTCGACCTGGGCGCCGATGGCGGTGCTTAGCAGGAGCGTCAGCAGTATAGCTGCTCCCGCCGCAAACGGTCTCTTCATCTTACCTCCTTGAGGTTTTTCGCCCTGAAACTGCCGCCCGCGCGACACCTATATGCCACGCGCCTGACGGGCAGGGCGTGTTAACGGACCGTTCGGATGTAACTCTGAGCTCTTGATAATACTACCCCACCACCACCTGTCAAGCGCGAGTTTGCAGACCCGAATCCCGATATAGAAAGCCACGAAAACACGCATTGGGATGAAACGAACCGCTGGGTCGCAGCACCCATTCGTTTCGTGTCTTTCGAGCTTTCGTGGCATCCATGCCGGTTTCCGGGTTGCAGAGCGCGAATTTGTACTTTGGAACCGACATGGCTCTCGTTTGGTCACCCCGACGGAGCCCGTTCGGCAAGCTCAGGGCAGGCTCCGTGAGTCGACGGGTCTCGCCCGAGAGACTCCTCGACTCAATCTACGTTCATCTACGTTGGCCTCGGCGGCCCCTGTCCGACAACATCCGTGGTTCAGACAGTAGAAGCAGGGGCGGGTCGAAGACCCGCCCCTGTAGTTCGAGGACTGTCCCCGGATGGG
>CAYOCZ010000459.1:0-2854 GCA_964402475.1 uncultured bacterium
CGCCCCTTGCCCCGCGCCCCTCAATCCTGGCTGTCACCCGCCACACCCCCAGCGACCACGCGGCCTACGACCACGAGGCCATCGGCCTCGGTGAAGTCATCCACAAGCTGCTGGAAGAGATATCGAACGGGACGCTGATCGCCGACCGCGAGTCGCTCGCCGCCGAGGCGAACCGGCTCCTTCGGCTCCATGGCCTCGACCTTTCCTTGTCCGCCAATCTGCAATCTGAAGTCTGCAATCTGAGATCTGCAACTGCCGTATGGAATGTCATCAAGCCTCAGCCCAACTCCTTCGCCGAACTGCCCATCACCTATTCTGACGGCGAGACCATCTTCACCGGTCGCATCGATCGCGTCATCATGACTGCCGACGAAGTCTACATCTACGACTACAAGACCTTCCGCGTTGTGAAGAGGGACATCCCGGCGCTGGCGCGTGAGTACTACGAAGGCCAACTCAGATTCTATGAGGAAGCCCTGCGCAGACTGTATCCCAGCAAGAAAGTCTCCACCTTCCTCATCTTCACCGCCCTGCCTGAGATCGTCCCCACCGGCAGATAGCCTCCGGCGGCCATAGAAAGAGAACGGGCAAGGTCTCCCCTGCCCGCCAGAGTCTCAGCAAGCAGCTAACGCGGTTTGAGCGTGGCGATGGGCACGACCATCTCTTCGAGCGAAATGCCGCCGTGCTGGAAAGTGTACTTGTACGTCTTTTCGTACTCCCGCGGCTTGGTTGGGTAGATGAAGTAGTAGTCGTTCTTGGCGATGGCGAACTTGGTGCCCAAGTGGTCGGACGGGAGCATGAACGTCTCCGGGCTATTGAGGAGTATCGCGTCCCGCCCCTCGACCCGAATTGCCGCGCCGTGTTTGTACCGCAGGTTGGCGGAGATCTCACGGCTCCCGTATATCAGGGTCGGCCGCTTCACCCGAAGGAACCCGTGATCGCTTGTTACTACAACCGTGCAGTCACGTCGCGCCAGTGTCTTCATGAACTCGAACACCGGCGAGGAGGAGAACCAGACCCGGGTCATGCCGACGAGCGCGGCGTCGTCGGGGATGATCTCGTCGAGCAACCGCGTGGTCTTGATTGAGTGGATAAGCTGGTCAAGGAAGTTGACAACAATGGCCGCGAACCGGATGTTCTTGTCGAGCACCGCGGCGCGGGCGTTTGCGAGTTCGTCGCCGTGCGATACCTTGAGAAACGCGTGCCGGCCGTCGAACCTCATCCGGCGCAGCTGCTCGTCGAGCAACTCCGGCTCGAACCGGTTCTGCCCGGAATCCGCGGTGACCCAGTACTTCGGATAGCGCCGCTGGATCTCCAGCGGCAGGAGGCCGGAGAAGATGGCGTTCCGCGAATAGGGCGTGGCGGTCGGCAGTATCGAGCAGTAGTAGTCGCTGTCGACCTCGAAGTAGTCCGCCAGCAGCGGGACAATGGCGTCCCACTGGTCGGCGCGCATCGAGTCGAGCACGAGGAGGTACGTGTTCGGTCCCGCCCAGTGAGGACGAACGAAGCGCTCCAGCACCTGATGTGATAGGATCGGCCCCTTCCCTGCCAGCCAGCCTACGTACTCGCTCTCCACAAACCGATTGAAGTCGCCGTCAGCCTCGCGCCGGCGGTCCACCTCAACATCCTGCAGCCCGGCATCGGCGTAGCGGCCCAGCAGCCGCTGCCAGTTGCCGAGCAGCCGGTAATAGGCCACCCAGCCGTCCCACGAATCGAGGTCGTGCTGCTGCTTCATAGCCGCCATGTACTCCTGCGCGATGCGGGCCGACACCAGTTGCTTTTTCTCGAGCAGGCGCTTGATCACAGCGAGCAACTGCACGGGCGTGAACGGCTTGATGACGAAGTCGTCGACCAGCTTGCCGAACGCCTCGTTTATCAACTCCTCATGGTCGGACTTGGTGACCATCGCCACCAGGAGGTTCGGGTCGAGCTGCTTGAGCCGGCGCAGTACCTCGAGCCCGTCCATTCCGGTCATTATTTCGTCGAGCAGGACCAGGTCGAAGTCGCGGGTCTTGACCAGCTCGATCCCATCCGGGCCGTTGGTCGCGGTCTCGACCTCATAGCCTTTGTCCTTCAGCGCATAGACGAACGGCCGGAACATGTCTATCTCGTCGTCAATCCAGAGTATCTTCACAGTTGTCCTTTCGTGTCGTCAGGACGGCGAGATGCGCTAGGACTCCTTCTCCGCGCCGCGATTCACGGGCAGGAATATCGAAAAGACCGTTCTCCCGGGCTGGGATTCCTTCAGCAGCAGTCTGCCTTGATGGTAGCTTTCAACAATCCTCTTGGCCAGGGTCAACCCCACTCCCCAGCCATACTTCTTGGTCGTCACGCCCGGCTCGAAAAGCCGTTCGGTCTTCACCCCTTCGCCCGAGTCGGTCACTTCGATTTCGAGGAACCGCCGGTCCGCGGAAAGCGCGCTGCGGACCCTGACCTCGCCCGGCTTGGTGCCGATTGCGTCCACGCTGTTCTTCAGCAGGTTCTCGAGCATCCACGAGAAGAGCACGTCGTCTACGCGGACCATCGCGTCGTCCACGACTTCGGCCGCGAGCGTCACCGTCTTCGGCGCCCGGCGGCGGACAAACGCCACCGAGCGTTCGATTGCCGCGCCGACGCGGTGCGGAGTCAGTTCCGGTGGCATGCCGATGCGGCTGAAACGGTCCAGCACTTCCTTCATCCTTACCAGGTCCTGCTCCATTTCCTTCGTGACGTCCGGCGCGCGCTCACGCAGGACGTCGAGCCAGGCGCTGAAAGAAGAAAGTGGTGTTGCCATCTGGTGCGCGGTCTCCTTGGCCAGCGCGGTCCAGATATGCTCCTGCTCCCGCCGTTTGTAGGCGAGGATCCCCCAGATACC
>CAYOCZ010000460.1:0-2852 GCA_964402475.1 uncultured bacterium
GGTCATGGATAGTGCCCATGCTGCCGCCGACAGAGGGCTGGGTCTGCATCGTGAACGGCATATACTGAGTCACGTACCGGCCGGCGAGGTTGCCGGTGTCGTCGGCCCACATCGCAGTGACGACCCGGCCGCCGAGGTCAACGAACTGCGCAAGACTATCCCCGATCAGAGCGGGGCTGCCGGGTACGGGTGAGCCGGAGAACTCGAGTATCACCCGGCACCCGGCGTCGTACCACTCGGTTGCCGGGAATGTCGCGTTCGTCTCGACGCTGTAGGTACCGATGTTGTCGAGAATTCCACCGCTTGCGACTTTGAGGGTCTCGGCTAGTTCGACCCGGTAGCTCTCAGAGTCGGTGGACACAATCATCAGGGGCCACACCACCTTCTTGCACATCACCCCGCGCGCGTCCCCGGTCACCGTGCCGGTCGAGTAGAGTGTGCGGTCAGGGTAGAAGCGTAGGAACGTATTGGAGCCTAAGCCGCCCCAGGTCATGTAGTAGTACTGGCCGTCGTAGGTCACGGTCATCGCAGAGTAATCGACGCCGCCCGTAGCCCAGGTCGCATCGTACGTGATGCTGCCGCCGGTGAACTTCGAACAGGCATAGCCGTACCATGTCGTGCCTCGAAGGGCAGGGGCAAGCCAGACCGTGTCGTTGGCAACGCCGAAGCAGAATGTACTGATCCCAACCGCTGGCGCGGAGTCCGTCGTGGTTGTGCTAACCAGAGTCCCGGTCAGGGAGTACTTGCGCATCGTTGTGTCGTTCGGGACATAGACGTACTGCCCGTCGGTGCCGCACGCGCCGCCGCTGGCGTCCGCGAGGGTGTAGTTCTCGGCAGCGCCGGTCGAGAGGTCGGTCCGCCGCATATTCGTCCCATACACCTCAAACATGTACTGGCCGTCCGGGGTCATGCCCGGCACGGACTGGCTGTACTGCCAGGAAAACGACGTCGGCTGGGCCGGCGTCACATTCTGGGCCTTGGGCGAGGAGTAGAGGTTTGCCGTGCTGGTGAAGAGCTTCCAGTAGAGCGAGTCGGTGCCGACCGCGTCCCCCGGTTCGCCGGGCAGCGGATTGCCGGACCGGTCGTAGAACTTGTCCCAGTGAATGGTCGTCGGACCCGCGTTTCCGGCAACCGGAACCGGCACCGCCGGCGCCGGGCTGGGCATTGGGGTCCACCGGACAACCGGGCTGGAACCCGGCTCTGCGGTCGTGCTGTTGGTGTTCGCGAAGCCGACCGTGGCCAGCATCGCGACGCTGAGTATCAGGACTATCACAGTTCTGGGCATCTATCCTCCCTGCTTAGCTGGAGGAGGCATTCATTTTGCGGCGTCCGGCCGGCCTCCCGTTGCAGCCGGATGTCGGCTGAGAACAGGTCATCAGCTACATAGCCACCGAGCTCGAATGAGACCGCCTCATTAGACATCGCCCCTCCCCATCTGTCAAGCAGGAGATTCAGGGAAATACGGGGACGCTTACCCGGATTACCCTCCCGTCCATTTGACGCCCGTCCGCCGAGGCTCAAGCGGTGCGCACCCGGCGTCGGTCCTTCGCCCGCAGCACCTGCTTGACCAGTTCAACGGACCAGAAGACCGCCGTGCTCACTGCCAGGCTGACGAGGAGTTCCAGCGGGGTCAGCGCGACCGTGTAGAAGACCCGCTGCAGGAACGGGACGTAGGTCACTGCCAGCTGCAGCCCAAGTGTCAGCACCACCGTCGCGTACAGCAGGTAGTTCAACTTCCGGCCGCGAGAGAAGAAGGAGTCGCACTCAGACCGGGTCGCGAGCGCGTTGCCCATCTGCCCCATCGTGAGGGTCGCAAAGATCATCGTCTGCCAGTGGCCCTGGTGGTTCATCAACCACGACACGTAGCCGACGGCCAACGAAGTAAGCCCCATCAACAGGCCGACCCACACGACGTCGACGGCCAGGCCCCGGCCGAAGATGTTATCGGATGGGTGGTAAGGACGCCGGCGCATCGTGTTCCGTTCAGCCGGTTCGACCGTCAGGGCGAGGCCGGGCAGTCCGTCGGTCACGAGGTTAACCCACAGAATCTGAACCGGGAGCAGAGCCATCGGCATGCCCAGGATCGGTGCGAGCAGCATCACCCATATCTCGCCCGCGTTGGACGTCAACGTGTACTTGAGGAACTTACGGATGTTGTCGTAGATGACCCGGCCCTCTTCCACCGCGGCGACGATTGTAGCGAAGTTATCGTCGAGCAGGACCATGTCGGCGGCTTCCTTGGAGACATCGGTGCCCGTGATGCCCATCGCGACACCGATGTCGGCCTTTCTCAGCGCCGGGGCATCGTTGACCCCGTCGCCGGTCATCGCCACGATATGACCCTTCTTCTGCAGCGCCTCGACGATCGCCAGCTTGTGTTCGGGCGCCACGCGTGCGTAGACCGGAGTCCGCTCCACAATGCCTCCCAACTCGGCGTCGGTCTGCAGTTCGCAGCGGTGTCGGACCCCGACTTCTGACTTCAGACAACCGCACACCGACAGCTGCGCCCGGTTGTCAGCGCCGCCATAGCGGCCGGGGCGGCCCGAAGGCCGCCCCGACCTGTCTCTGTCTACTGTCTACTGCCTGCTGTTTCCTGTCTGCTACCTTCGCACAACCAGCTTCTGCGTGGCGAGGAAATCGCCGGCCCGGAACCGGCAGTAGTACACGCCGGGCGCGACCCGTCGGCCCGTGTTGTCACTCCCGTTCCAGTACACGCGCCGGTAGCCGGCCTCCTGTGCTTCGTCCACCAGCCGCCGCACCAGCGTGCCGGTGACGTCGTAGATTCGCAGCTCGACCCGCGCCGGCCGCGGCAGGGCGTAGCGAACTAGAGCACCCGACGCCAGCGGGTTCGG
>CAYOCZ010000461.1:0-2851 GCA_964402475.1 uncultured bacterium
CCGGTCATCGCGCCTTGACATCAGCCGGAAATAGGGGAAGTGTCCCTCATTTCCCCAAACAAATCCCGCAGGTAGTCACAGCGCAGGAAGCTACATGCGAGGAAAACGGAAAGGACTACCTGTAGAACGCTCCTGATCCAAGCCAGCCTGGGGGAGTTATGAAGACGCACTACTTGACCACTTGCACACCCAAGCCGGACTTGGCACCCCGGTCGTCGCATTCGCTCGCATCGCCGTGCGCTCGGGGCGCGAGGCTCTTTCGGCTAGCCTCATCGCCTTGGCTCGAATAGGCCAGCCCTCAACTCGACCGAGTATTGCACCCCGAGTGTAGTTGTCGGCGTCTCATACATGAGTTGAAGGCCGTGTCCCTCGTCAACGATGAACTTCTCTTCCAGCGCCTTCTGTTGATCTGGCCCCGGCTGATAGCTGCCGAGCGGCCTTGATGGCATTCCACCATCCCTGCAGCCGACCGTGGTGCTGATACTGCCAGTAGACCGAATCGGCGACCTTGTTATCGGCCATGCCAATGCTCCTCAGTAGTGAGGCCTCAAGGACCAGCTTCGCAAACCGGCTCAGGACCCACGGTTCCTCCCGCCCTGCGACTGCACGCCCTTCGCTCGGTTCGTCCACGTGCGTTAGGAGGTTTCGCACCTCGACCATCCGCCAATAGGGAACGTGCAGCTCCGGCAGCGAGCGGAGCATCGCGTCGGCCGGTTTCGATAGAGCGCGTTCCAAGACCCTGAGTTGTTCCCGAAGACGTCTCGCTAAGCTCCATTCAGCGAACCGCTTGAGCCTGAGTGGCAGAACGTCGCGGGTGAAGTTGGCTGGCAGGTCTAGGTCTGTCGCTCCCGCGGCCGCCAGCATCTGCTGCTTCAGAGCAGTCTCGATCTCGGGACGCAGATAGCTTGCAGTGTCACCTTGTACGACCCGGAGATACCCTTCAAGCGCTTGCATCTGAGAAAGGAACTGTGTCCGAACGGGTGCGGTCCGTCCCCTCACGGCAGACACATACAAGTCGTACACCTCATCAAGCCTTGGCGCATTCGCCAGCCACTTGTCCAAGTAGGCATCGAGCTTGCCGTCAGCGTTCTTGTACCATAGAAGTGGGGAATGAGCCGGTTCCCGCACACTCATGCCACTGGTATGCACGCGGACATCACCCAGGCCATCCGTGTCCCGCTTCCCGAGTCGGAGGCCCATTGGCATGACGCCATCGAACTGCGCTAGTGTCATGAAGGCCGTCAATCGTCGGAGTAGAGTGTGTCGCAGCTCCGAGAACGTCATTGGGGCATCGGATGCCACTCTCAGAAACCAGACTGCGCGGACGTAGGGGCTTGTCTCGGTGGCCGGTTTTGCCGGTGTATCCTGCACGAACGCCATGTCGAAACCGCCGGCCACGAATGGCGTCGTTTGCGGTGTCTGTATGAGTGTCATCGCGAGCCATGCATCGAGAAGAGGATAATAGACCGACATCACGCGAAACTGCAAATCGGTCTCGGTCTTCGCATGGATTCCGATGAGTGCGGCCTCAGCGTCGTAGATCACTTGGTTGTTGTCAGTATCCGATATCCGTGCACGATATACCGTCACCGGACGACCGTCGCTCGACTCTCCAAGCACGAAGTCCGGCCGGTGCTGGTTCAAGAAGCCCGGATGGCCTGTAGCCAATTGCACCGCACTCTCCGGCTCGTGCCTGAGCGTGCCATCCAGTCTCTCGCCTTCCTTGTCAGGGAGCCACCACTTCCCTTGCACGCTCAGTAAGCATTGGTTACCCATCGTCTCAGTATTCGCCTGCTGGTCAGTATCTGTGGGCATTCAGCGAATCCTCCATATCACCAGTGACTCCTGAAACAGCCGCAAATCACGTTTCACGAGCGTCGGATACAGCGAGACATGGGCGTGACTTCGAGCTCGTAGGCAGATGCGTCAAAGGCGAGCGAAGCTGGGGACTTGTCACTGATTCTCCTTTGAATACTGCTGGGAGGCTAAACACGCGGCGGGGGGAATTGGTCCAAGTGAACCCGTAGTTGCCAGTCGTCAGGAACTACCTGGTCGTTCGGGAAAGACTCTCTGACCATCTCACTGAACTTCTCAAGTTCGAGAATGGTGATTGGCTTCCCTTCGGCCCATTTGCGGGCAGCCTCAGTGGTATGACCTGTTGTGACAAGGAATCCGCCGGTCGCCCTTTCGTGCGTCATTGCGCCGTAGAGGTCTCTGACCACCGGAGCGCCGATGCCCTTCTTGACTCTCTTGCACTGGAGCAGGTAGAGCTTCCCTTCCCTCTTGAGGAGGCCATCTACTCCATCGTCACCGGACTTTGGCGTTTCCTTGACCTCGTAACCTCTGCGCCTGAAGACTTCGCATACGAGATGCTCGAACTCGTAGGGGTCCATCGTGTACAGATAGCCTGGTAGTCTGATGCGGGCTCTGTACTCACTATAGGCTGCCTGGCGCTTGCGTTTTTCTTCCTCTGCCCGTTGTTCAGCCTCGGCCTTCCGTTTGGCCTCTCGTTCCGCTATCTCGCACGCGCATTCGGAACAACGAGAGGGGTAGCGCCTTGCGCCTTTAACGCCGTGGCGACAGCGTATGACCCGGCCCTGAATGGCCGAGTAGACCCGGCGTATCACCCACCCGAGGCCACCGAGCAGAAGTATGGCTATCATGAAGCCGCCACCTCGGTCGAAGCAAATCAGCCAGGCGACTATCAACAGACATAGCAGGACAACGCCGCCGATTCTCTCCGCTTTCTCGTTCCTTCTCGACGGACCGACTTCGGGGTGTCTCTGTAGAGGCGGATACCGAGAGTATCGGCTATCGCGGCGGCGCATACACTGGGCCGTGGGGACAGTGG
>CAYOCZ010000462.1:0-2841 GCA_964402475.1 uncultured bacterium
GACCCCGGGTTCGTGCCCGGGCCCGACACCGTCGCCGGTTCGGCGCAGGTCACAAGCTACGACTGCAACGAGGTCAAAGTCAAGGCCAGCCTCACCGTGCCGGGCCTGCTGGTCCTCACCGACTGCTACGTCCCGGACTGGAAGGTGTACGTGGACGGCAAGCGGGCCGACCTCCTGCAGGCCTACCACACTTTCCGCGCGGTAGCGCTTCCCGCCGGTGAACACGACGTGACGTTCCGCTACGAGTCGAAGTACTACAAGCTCGGGTCGTATGTCTCACTGTTCGCTGTCGTCTTCCTTTGCGGGACGCTGGCTTTCGCTTTCATTCGGCGGAAGCGAATTCCATGACGTGAAGATAGTCTTCCACGCGGTCTACTACCTGCCCGAGTTCGGTGGGATGGAAAGCCACATCCAGAGCCTGGCCTGGGAATTGCGCGACCGGGGCCACGATGTCCACGTTGTCTGCGGCAAGTCCCTGCCCGGCCTCGCCACCTACGAAGTGCTTGACGGCATCCACATCCACCGCACCGTCTGGTTCGGCCGCAACCCGGTAGGCTGGTTTCTCTACACCGGCTGGTCGGTGTTCAAGCTGCTCAACGTCGCACGCGGCGCCGACATCGTCCACGGCGAGAGCTTCCCCTCCGGTTGGCCCGTCACCATCGCGAAGCGCGTCTACGGCACGCCGGTGCTCATCACCCTTCACGAAACGCGATTCCAGAAGTTCGTGAAAAAGGCCCTGCTTCGCCCGGGCTTGAGGCTGCTCTACCTCGGCATCGACCACATCTTTGCCAACAGCCTGCCGCAGGCCGAGGCAGCGCGCCGGGTCGCCGAGCCCCGCAAGGTCGAACCTTATGTCAATGCCTGCGACACCAAGGTATTCCACCGCGCCGCACCTGCATTCAGCCTGCCGGGCAAAAGAATCCTCGTCTGCTCGGCCCGGCTCATACCCAAGAAGGGCGTGCGCCACGCCATCGAGGCAATGCCCGCCATACTTGCGCGCTACCCGTCCCACATCTACATTGTCGGCGAGGGCGTCCTTCGGCCCGAACTCGAACGACTCGTCCGGCAACTCAACGTGCAGGACTCGGTAACGTTCCTCGGCAAGCGACCGAACACGGAGATGCCGCCGTTCCTCAGTTCCGGTGACGTCGCGCTTGTGCCGTCCTTCTACGAGGAGACTTCCATTGCCGCGCTCGAAGCCATGGCCTGCGAGACGCCGGTTGCCGCCTCGCGGGTCGGCGGCCTGCCCCAGATTGTCGAGGACAGAGTGAGCGGCGCCCTGTTCGAGGCCGGCAACGCCGCGGACATCGCCGAGAAGGTCATCTGGCTGCTGGGACAGGACCGCGAGCAGATGGGCAAGGCCGCCCGCCGGCGCGTGATGGAGAAGTGGGACGTACGGCTCCTGGCCGACCGCCATCTCGCCGTCTACGAGGAACTGCTCAGCCGCAAGAAGAAAACCCACTAGCGCCGGCCCGCAGTGAGTATCAAAGACAACCTGATCGCCCTCGAACAGGGAATCGAATCGAGCTGCGCCCGTGCAGGGCGCATCCGCTCCGAGATTACCCTCGTGGCCGTGACCAAGACCCGGACCGCGGCCGAGATAGACGATGCAATCAGGGCCGGCGTCGCCCAGATTGGCGAGAACCGGGTGCAGGAAGCGACGGCCAAGAAGCCGCTGGTCACGCTGCCGGTGACGTGGCACATGGTCGGCAGCCTGCAGACCAACAAAGCAAAGAAGGCGCTGGAACTCTTCGACGTAATCCAGAGCGTGGACTCGCTCCACCTTGCCCTCGAGCTGCAGCGCCGCTGCGAGCAGGCAGGTAGGAATGTGAGCGTCATGATCGAAGTCAAGACGTCCGGTGAGACCTCCAAGCACGGAGTCACGCCCGACGTAGCACCAGGCCTTGTCGCCGAACTGCTCAAGCTTGACCGCCTGCAGCTTTCCGGCCTGATGACAATCGGCCCCGGGCTTGCCATTGATGACCCTGAGGCCTCCCGCTCCTGTTTCCGGATGCTCAAGACCCTGGCTGAGGACTGCCGTCACCGCTTCGCGGTACCTCTGCCTCACCTTTCCATGGGTATGAGTTCAGACTTCGAGGTCGGCATTGAAGAAGGCGCGACCATCATCCGGGTCGGTACCGCCATCTTCGGCCCGCGGCCGGCCTGATGGAAGTCGAGCAGTTCAGCGAGCTCGTTGACGAGGCTATCGCCTCGATACCCGAGGCCTTCCGTTCCCGGCTCGAGAACATCGCCATCGAGGTCCAGCCCATCGCCGCGCCCGGAGTCTACCGGAACCTGACCAGGAACCCGTGGGGACTCCTCGGTGTGTACCAGGGCGTCCCCTACAAGGGACGCGGCCCCTGGTACGGCAACGTCCTGCCCGACCGAATCATCATATTCCAGATGCCGATAGAACGGCAGGCTCGCACCGCCGCTGAAATACGGAAGCTCGTGCGCCAGGTGGTCATTCACGAAGTCGGCCATTACTTCGGGCTTTCCGACGATGAACTCCGACGCTTCGAGGCCGAAGCCGACAAGGCCGAAGCCGGACAGCCCGAAGAAAAAGGCTCGGGAGAATCCCCGAGCCTTCAGTAGTCGCTTCTCTTTCTACTTAAGCCACGGCAGGTAGGAGGAGACCTTCAGCACTAGCCCCAGCACGACAATCGAGACCATCGACTGAAGCTTCAGCAGGATGTTGAGCGACGGCCCGGAAGCGTCCTTCAGCGGGTCGCCGACCGTGTCGCCGACCACCGCGGCTTTGTGCGCCGGCGAACCCTTGCCGCCGAAGTTGCCTTTCTCGATGAACTTCTTGGCGTTGTCCCAGGCGCCGCCCGAGTTGGC
>CAYOCZ010000463.1:0-2838 GCA_964402475.1 uncultured bacterium
AGAGGCAGCCTCTCTTTTTCATACCAGATCAAGTCCCTATATCGGAACTGGGGAGATTGCTCGTTCTTGACACCGGAGCCGCGCACGTTGACACCTTGGTCGTATCACACACACAAACCGACCAACAGGTGTGGGACATGCACTTCTTTCACAATGGGACGGCACTTCTCTACTGCATCCGGCCAGACGGCTATCATACCGACGACTTCCGATTCTATTCGGTCTCACTGGAGCCCGGATCGAGGGAAACCTTGCTCTTCCAGTTCCCCGGCTACGTGGACGGATTCGACGTATTCGATGGGGACTCCATATACGTCGACAGCTTGATCAGAGACGACCCCGCGGTGAACCCCGTGCGCACCAGATGGGTGGCGTACTCACGTTCGGCGTACCCCGCGGCGTACCGCGTGTGGATGCTGCAGGACCGTCAGACTGGTGTTAGACACCCCATGTTTGTGGGTAGCGGAACTCGTCCCACAGATAGGGACTTTGTTGAGTACCCGGCGTGGACGCCGGACGGAAATGAACTGGTCTTCACAGCAGGTGAGCGGCACGGAGATCGAGTGGAGATCTGGGTCCTCAAGAATGCGGGCGACTTCCTGCCCATCAGGGAATGACACGCTCGCGACGGAAGGACCCCATCTGGAACAGGAGTCGAACGGGTTTCCATCAGCGGTCAGACACTAGAAAGGAGGTGGTGGCAGGATCGCAGGTGCATCGCTGGTACCGCGATTCCCTGATGAGACGGCCAGCCTGGGGCCATCTTGCCAGGCAGAGTATGACAAGCGCCATGCTTGCCCAGACTCAGGCGGGCATAGGCTAGACAGAAAGGAGACACTGTGAAGAGAATTGCCGCTTAGGGAAAAGAGGGACACTTCCCAATTTCTAATCCGAAGCGCGTCAAGGTGCATCTGCGAGCACGCCCTGATTCCGCCCGCCCATTTGACACGCGAGACCGATTGTCCGTGGTCGATTCGTACATCGTTTCATCGTACATCGTTGGTCCGTTCCGCCGACGATGAACGTTGAACGGGGCTGGCCGAACTAACGAGACGCCGTCTCCCCTGCCATAAGCGCAAGCCGCGAGCCGTAGGCCGTAGCCCGTCTCCCCTCGCCCGACGTCCGAATCGATGAAAGGCACTTGACAGGAATCCACGCGCAGATATTATCCTCCCGTGACTTCTGTGGGAAGAACAGCAGCGGTCATTCTCCTCTGGGCCGCGCTCGCGGCCGCCGAGCCGTTCGCGCGCGGCACGCGATTCGGCACGGTCGGGCTCGACTACCGTATTTCCGGCGGCAGGATCTACTCGAATAGCGCCGACTCCTCGTTCTCAAACGTCGATCCATTCTTCCGGGTCGGAGTGCACGTGACTCGAAATCTCGCACTTGGCGCTGACTTGACCCTGCTGAGGACGTTCCCCCGGCACGGCGACATGTTCCTTAACACACCCGTGGTTGCCTTCGGACCGGCGGCAACGTGGTTCCCCGTCGAGTTCGCCCGAGTCCGGCCGTACGGCACAGTTGGTGCCGGAGCCACCTACCAATTTGACCTTGATTTGGGCTGGCGCTTCCGCGTTGGGGCGGGTGCGCTGTTGGGGTTCGGGCCGGTCGCGTTCGGCCCGGAGATTGGTTGGTGCGGAGATTGGGCACAGGTCGTAAGGACAAATCACCGCTTTTGGGCCACGGGGTCGTCGTTCTACATCGGCCTGCGCGTAAGCGACCTGAAGTTATGAGACTCGCGGCGCTTCTTCTCTGGCTGGTCGCGGTGGCGTCGGTGGCCCCGGTCCGGGCAAGTGACGTGGGAGCATGGTTCCTCACGTACTACCCGGACGCGCGCACGGTCGCCCTTGGCAGCGCCGGCGTGGCACTCGATGACCTAGACGCCAACACCTACTACAACCCGGCGAACATCACTTTTGGCCCTCGTGCCGCTGCGACTTGGACGCACACCAATTGGTTGCGGAACCAGATGAGCATCGACCACGCCGGCCTCGCCGGTCGCCTGAGCGACAGGCTTGGCATCGCCGCCAACGTGCTCTACATGCAGTACGGCAAGACCGAGGTGATGGACGAACAGGGCCACTTCCTCGGCAGATACCGCAGCTGGGATCTTGCGCCTAGCGTGTCTGCCGCATATTGCATCTTTCCCAGCCTGTCAGCTGGCGTGACTGCGAAGGGCATCTGTTCGTCTTGGGTTCCAGACTGGGTCTGGCGCGAACTCGGCATCGAACGCGGAGGCCAAGCCTTCACGGTCGCAGCCGATGCCGGAGTCCAGTATCGCCCGCAGGACGCCCTGACAATGGGTTTCGCGGTCGCCAACCTTGGCCCTAATCTCCGCTACGACACTACTGCGGGAGATCTCCTTCCGCGGATTGCTCGTCTCGGCTTCGCAGTGAGGCCGCCGATTCCCGGCCCATTCTCGGCAACGGTGACATACGAACTGTCGCGCGATCTCTTTCCTCCCGCTGAGTGGCGCGACCTGTACCATTGGGGGACCGGGCTCGAACTGGAGTTCGCACAGCTCGCATTCGTGAGGCTTGGTTACCTACACCACGACAGCGATGGTTGGAGAGGGTGGACGTGGGGCGTAGGACTCGAGCAGCGCGGAATCCGGCTCGATGTCGGCGTGGACTCGGGAATCTACCAGTGGCCTAGTACCCGGAACGTCAGGTTCCAGCTTTCCGCGGGGTTCTAGCCGGCCGCGGCCGGAGCGCCGGGCCTTCTCTCATTCACCAAGTAAATCCACGGCAGGCTGATGATGGTCGTGATGCCCTTGGCGATGATGTTGGCGACGAATATGGAAACCACGACCGCGAAGGGCATCCGACCGATGAACGC
>CAYOCZ010000464.1:0-2811 GCA_964402475.1 uncultured bacterium
AGTCGATCGATGGCCGCTTGATCTTGATCAGCAGCGGCTTGGATCCCGTTCGATCGTCAACGTCGCTGATCCATCGCTGCCGCTGTGCCATCTCAGATCAAACATAGGACGAGTCCGAGGGAAGCCCGAGCGTAGCGAGGGCTGCCCGAGGACCACCACGAGCGAAGCGAGTGGTGGCATGGATGCCTCTGCGTAGATTTTCGATGCTTCTTCATCTCCCAGCCATGGCCGTCAGGCGAGCTGAGCGTTTGGTCCTGTAAGCGCCGGAGCAATAATCCCTCACTGAAGCGGCCGGGTTCCCGGTCGCGCCGGAGTAAAAATCCGGCAACGGATAGCCTTTTTGCCTTGAGTCGGCAGAGGGCGGGGGATGAAGGACGTGGACGATTATTTGAAGGTGCGGCATGCGGTTCGCATTGAGGGTCTGAGCGAGCGGGCGGCGGCGCGGCGGTTCGGGATCGACCCGCGGACCGTGAACAAGATGATGAAGTTCTCGGTGCCGCCGGGTTACCGGCGCCAGAAGCCGCCGGCGAAGCCGAAGCTTGATCCGTTTATTGCCGTGATCGACCGCATTCTCCGGGACGACAAGTCACAACCGAAGAAACAGCAGCACACGGCGAAGCGGATCTTTGAGCGGCTGCGCGATGAGTATGGGTTCACGGGCGGCATAACGATCGTGAAGGACTATGTCGCTGGCTGGCGGCAACAGACGCAAGAGATGTTCGTGCCGCTGGTGCATCCACCAGGGCATGCTCAGGCAGACTTTGGTGAAGCCATCGGCATCATCAGTGGCGTCGAGCGCAAGATCCACTTCTTCGCTTTTGACTTACCGCATTCGGACGCCTGCTTCGTGGTCGGCTATCCGGCGGAGACAACGGAAGCCTTCTGCGACGGCCACGTTCGGGCGTTCGCATTCTTTGGCGGGGTTCCACAGTCGATCCTGTATGACAACACCAAGATCGCGGTGGCTCGCATCCTCGGGGACGGCAAGCGGCAACGGACGCGCGTGTTCACCGAGCTGCAATCGCACTATCTGTTTGAGGACCGGTTTGGTCGCCCCGGCAAAGGCAACGACAAGGGCAAAGTCGAAGGGCTGGTCGGCTATGCGCGCCGGAACTTCCTCGTACCAATCCCAGTGTTCGAGAGCTTCGAGGCGTTGAACGCCTATCTGCTTGAATGCTGCCGCCGTCGAATGGCTGACCGTTTGCGTGGCCATGACGAGACGATCGGCGAGCGGCTGAAGCGCGACCTTGCCGCGTTACAAACGCCACTGCCTGCGCCTTATGACGCCTGCGAGAAGGTGGCCACGACTGTCTCCTCGCTGTCGCTGGTGCGTTACCGGCTTAACGACTACTCGGTGCCGACGACCTACGGTCACCGCGATGTGCTTGTGCGCGGTTACGTCCATGAGGTGGTGATCGCATGTGGCGCGGAGGTGATTGCGCGTCATCCGCGCTCCTACGAGCGCGAGGACTTCGTATTTGATCCACTGCACTACCTGGCGCTGATCGAGCAGAAGATCAATGCGCTGGACCAGGCTGCGCCGCTGGCTGGCTGGCAGTTGCCGGAGGAGTTCGCCACGCTGCGGCGTCTTCTGGAAGCGCGGATGGGTAAGCAGGGCAAGCGCGAGTTCGTGCAGGTTCTGCGGCTGATGGAGATATTCCGTGCCGTTGAGGTTGCTGCCGCGGTGCGCGACGCAATCGCGCGTGGAGCAATCGGCTTCGATGCCGTGAAGCACCTGGTGCTGTGCCGTGTCGAACGGCGACCGCCGCGTCTCGACATGACGGTCTATCCGTATCTGCCGAAGGCTCATGTGGCGATGACGCAGGCCAAGACGTACCTGGGCTTGCTGACGGGGGCGGCATCATGACCGATACACCCCAGCTTCTGCTTGCTCATCACCTGAAGGCGCTCAAGCTGCCGACATTCCTGCGCGAATACGACAAGCTCGCCCGGCAGTGCGCCACCGAGGGCCTCGATCACATCCGCTTTCTGCTGCGCTTGGCCGAACTCGAGCTGATCGACCGCGAACGGCGCATGGTGGAGCGTCGGATCAAAGAGGCGCGGTTCCCGTCCGTGAAGAGCCTGGACAGCTTCGACTTCGCCGCCATTGCGTCGCTCAACAAGACCCTCGTGCTGGAGCTCGCCCGCTCGGAGTATGTGACCCGCCGGGAGAATATCATCGCGGTCGGCAACTCCGGCACCGGCAAGACGCACATCGGTCTCGGGCTCGGTCTCGCGGCCTGTCAGAAGGGGCTGTCAGTCGGCTTCTATACCGCTGCGGCTCTTGTCCATGAACTGCTGGAGGCGCGCGACGAGAAGCGGTTGCTTCGCCTGCAGCGGCAGCTCGCCGGATACAAGCTCCTGATCATTGACGAGCTTGGCTATGTGCCGCTCTCACAGACCGGCGCCGAACTGTTGTTCGAGGTGTTCAGCCAGCGATATGAACGCGGTTCAACCGTCGTCACCTCGAACCTGCCGTTCGACGAATGGACCAGCGTGTTCGGGTCCGAGCGGCTCACCGGTGCGCTGCTCGACCGGCTCACCCACCACGTCCATATCCTGCAATTAAATGGCGACAGCTACAGGCTCAATCAGAGCAAGCGTCTCTCACGCCGTCCCGGTTCCGATACGCCGGCGGATCATCCAACCCAGCCTGATGCATGACGAAAAGGCCCCCAGTTCGGGGGCCTTCTTGCCAGCACCATTGATGTACTTTTGCTCCGGCCCGCCGATGCATCTTTGCTCCGGCGTTGACACCTTGGTCTTGAGATTGCCGAACATGGTTTCGATGGTCCAGCGTTGACGATAGCG
>CAYOCZ010000465.1:0-2795 GCA_964402475.1 uncultured bacterium
GCCGTACGCCCAGAGGAACATCCGGATGCCAGCGGTTCGGCTTCGGAGTCGGCACGGGCCATTATGGACAATCGGCCTCGCGTGTCAAATGGGCGGGCGGAATCTGCCAAGATGTCCCGAAGCTTCCCGAAATACGGTGCCTGTCCCTAGTTCTCCCCTAGTTCTCCCCTAATTCTCCTCCCCCAGTTCCCTAATCCCCCAAATCACTGCCGACTACTTGACTTGTAGATGGTGCTGAGATACTTCTCGCGCTCGGCGAGTTTGCCGTCTGCCCATCTGACTGCACGGTCCACACACTTTCCGATGTCGGCCACTCCCGCATACTCGAACGTTCCCACGAAGGCGAAATCCAGCCCGTAGTCCGCCTGCATCTGGGTGGCTCTGCGTCCTGACTGCTGGAGAATAGCAGTGACCAATCTGTTACGTGTGCATATTTGGAGTTCGGCGATGTGCCCAGATGGCGTGGTGTTCTCACAGACTACGAAGCGACATAGGCTGCCCAGCATGTTCACTTTCTCCTCAAGACACTGGATCTTGGTGTCACTGATATCTCTCATGACTAGGCCACTGTATCTATGCGGCTCAAGAGCAGACTGGATGGCCCGCAGCCGCGCGATCTCCGTGGTGTCTTGACCGAGCACGAGCACATACCTCTCCTTGAATAGCGACACGTGTTCCAGCATGAGGGCTAGGTTTGTGAAGAGGGGCTGCGAAGGGACGGCGGCAAACACGACATCGTTGCTCAAGACGTCCCAACCCAAGAGGGCCTCGTTGCGGGTGTCTAGGACTACGCAATTGAGGTTCTCAAACTCAGTCTTGCCGACGCGAAGGTTGAGTATCACCGCGCGCACCCTTGCAGGCGAGCCCACGGGACCCCGCACATGCACGAGGTCCCATTCTAGATTTGGCCCGAGGGAGCTCACCAGTGATTCGGGCACGCAAGTTCTCATGGCGCCAGTGTCGAGCAACGCGCGCACAGTTGCGCTACTACCTGAGACAGGCGAGGAGAACACAGCATCAACGCGCGGACGGGTGTCTTTCGCGGCGGGCATTTCTGTTTCTAGCGTCCAGCCAAGCGCGCGGCTTCCTCGGCCCACTTCGAGAAGTTCAGATACCCGTTGTCACTTACCCAGTCATAGGTCTTGAACTTCGCGGATAGCGGACGGTCGTTCATCAGAGTCGAACCGGGCCACATTGGTTCCTTTGTCTTCACGACATCGAGGGGGTTCGCGCCCGGCCAGGCAGTCTGCTTCTGGAAGTTCTTGATCTGATGGATGCGGATCCCGAGCAGTCCCTTGCCGAGCTCAAAGCTACGCTCGACCTCGTAAAGCACGAACTTGCGCGTATAGGTGTACGCACCTATCAGGATGGCTGTCACGCCGGCGCCATCTAGTTGCTGATTGATCCATCGCTTGACGTTCTCGTCGCCCTTCCGTTTGATCTCCTCCCAAGTGGCATGGTCGACTGGGGCGTTCGGATCCCAGTCCTTCGTCACATCCGAGTTACGCACCACCTGAGCGCGAGTAATGTCTTCATCATAATGGAAGCTGAAGAATACTCGTCTAGCCATATTCTGAACCTCCTCTGCTGTCTTGCGGACGGATTTGAGCTGCAATGCGTCGATAGACTCTTGTCAAGGGAACCACTCTTCCAGCAGTCGTTCGGGGTCTGGGTTGCCGGTCGTTCTCCACGACTCGGCTCGTCTGGCGGCGTCCTCGATAGAACGCCTGAAGCGGTCAACATCTTTGTCCCATTCGTAGGTAGGGAATGGAACATAGCTCGGAACTTCGGGCTTCTTGCCTTCCCAGAGGGCGGAGTCGCCGTCCTGGTCCTTCAAGTGGTAGATATGAATGCCGAGCATTCCATTCTGCCGTGCGACGGACTGCGCGATTTCGTGTCGCACCCAGGGGCGCTCGGCAGTCTTCTTGCCAATAAGCACAACCGTGACAGTCGTGTTTTCTAGGTGATTCAGTATCATCCGTCTGATGCCTGCGTGCCCCTGACGCTCTGCTTCTTCGTACTCCGAGTGGTCGAAGAAGCCCGCGGCCTCCGCTCCCGCGACCACGTTGCAGTTGCGTACTTGGTTCGCCCGCCAGATGTCCCTATCATAGTGAAAACTGAAGAAAACTCTGCGCGCGATCAGCAGCCTCCGTGGGTTACCTGTGTCGCGAATGCCAGCACTGCCGCGATGATGATCGCTGACGTCATGGGCAGGTACAGCAACGCGATCGTTCCAGACCGTACGTAGTACCACCACGTGCGCTTTCGCCCTTTCCCATCGAGAATATCTGCCACCGCAGCCGTGTTCATTGAGAATGGGTCGCTTTGCCAGTCTGCCGACGAGGATGTCCTGACTCTGTCATACAGCTTACGGAACAGCCACTCCTGCCTGAGGTAGTAAGCATCCAGCCCCCAGAAGGCTAGGGTCGGCAGAATGGCTACGAGCAGGTATCGATAGTCGGCCTGCTTGGCAGACAGCGCGAATATGCCTGCAACAAGCACAATTGCCCAGCCTTTGTAGGCAAACGAGTTGCTCGCTAGCCTCGTAACCACTCCCTGAATCATCTCCAGATGCTTGACTTGGTTGTCATCCATGAAATAGCCTCCCTAGACTAGCGTGGGGCCGGTGCCGACGAGAGACGGCGGATTGCGTGGACCAGCTCGTACCAAGGGAGCTTGTCCTCTGCCAGAGATAGCCAACCGCCTAGTGAGATCCGCAGACCACTTGGGAAGCTCACCTGCCAGTCGGTGCCGACCCTCTCAATGCGGGGATACAGCAGCATGTACGCGTTCCC
>CAYOCZ010000466.1:0-2794 GCA_964402475.1 uncultured bacterium
TTGATTGAGTAGAACTTGTAGTCGTCCCAGCAGTAGCTCATCACGACCTCATCCGTGCCGTCATTGGCCACGAGCGCTGAAGTCGACATCGCGCCCTCTTCGGCGCTCTGCCAATACCACTTCACGCCGCCCTCAAGGCCGACCGGTATGACTGTGTCAAGCGGCGCCGACTTCGTGCCCTTCCAGTCTTGGACCCAGACTGTCACCTTCGCGGTCTCAACCTTCGTGAAGATGTGGCTGACCGTGAATTCGCAGGGCGAGGGGGTCAGCTCAGTGGTGGTATCGCCGGCCGGCCACTTCACGATGGCGCGGAGGCTGTCGCCGTCCTCGTCGTGGCCATAGACGGTGATGTTAATGTCGACACCCTTCACCGCGACCCACGGGAGGTACACGGAGTCAACCACCGGCGCGTTGTTTGGGTTGACCTTCACCGTCTTGACCGGTGAGAATTCGGAGGCTTTGGCCGGGTCGGCATCGAGAATCGCCTGCGCTTTGACGTCGTAGGTGCCCTCAGTGCCCCATTCGTGGGTCACCGCTGCGGTTTCCTCGGATGCGTAGGCGACGTCGCCGGTGTCAATCGCGTCCTGCCAGTCCATGACGTAGCGGATGGCGCCCTTCGGAACCGTGGTCACGACACTGCACACATAGGTGGCGCCGGTCCAGGTCGACTCGGCCCCCCACGGAGCGCCCGGTGTCTGCGGCGGCTTGGTCGGACAGCCGGTCATGCAGAGGACGACGACCAGTGCCAGCAACGCCGTTGCTGCCGTCTTTCTCCAATCCATTCAATCCTCCCTGTGGGCCGTTGGTACCGGCTATCGGGTGACGACCGGTCCGTGGAACACGCCGACTTCCGGCAGACGGCAACTGGCGCCCCGGCCGTCTTCAAAGTAGTAGTAGTACGTGTGCATGTTGCTGAGGAACTCGCCGCTCTGGTACGAGTAGAGGCCGTTGGCCCCGTCGCCCTTGACGCGCTTCATCGCGTGCGGGACGTTGTCGACATAGATGAGCGCGGTGGGCGGGTCGTCGCCGTCCACGTCGTTGTAGTGCACGAGGAAGCGGTAGCGGGTCCTTGTCCCACCGGCCTCCGGCCGATGCCGCTGGTCCAGCAGCGTCGGCGGTGAGTTCCACACGGCCGAAACGTCAGGGCCCCGAATGAAGCCCTGGGCCGGGTGGCTCACGCAGTCACCGTCACCGTCCATCGCCATGAAGTAGTAGGCGTGCGGGCCGACCGGCAGCGTCGTCCGATAGATGTACGTGCCGTTGAAGCCGCCGGCACGCATCTTCTTGTTGGGGCAGGTGCCTTTGTAGTACGCGGTGTTGTCGCTGGAATGGAGCTTCATGTCGTGGCAGATGCCGTCAATGAACACCCTCACGGCGCGGGGCCGCTTGCACACATCGCGGTCCCGGTAGTGGACCGTATAGGTGTAGATGCTGCGTTCCGAGCCGCGGCCATAATAGACGCCGCCCTCGGTGAGAATCGGCAGGCGGTTCATCGGCTTCTTCGCGCCGACGTACGGGCCGGTCATCGCTCCGTAGCGGGGGAACCGCTCGGTCGCGCCGCGCGCGTCCTCGGCGGAGAAGAAGTACGAATGCTCGCCCGGAGGAAGAGTCAGCCGGGCCCGATAGATGCCGTCGGCGGGACGTCCGCGAACGCGCTTCATCGAGTACGCGAGGTTATCGATATGGACTTGCATCTTCGCGGGAACGTCTCCATCCGGATCACGATACGTGACCGTGGCAACGAATACGGTTCTCGCCGTTCCCTTCATCGGCGAAAGCCTCGGATGGCACAGGCAGGGCTTGGCATTGCCCTTGGCGGCCAGCGCTGGGGCGGCGAGGACAAGGACCAAGAGAACAACTGAAGCTGCGGCAAGAGCATAGTGCTTCGTGCGCATTCTTCCTCCTTTTTTCATAGCTGCGGTATTATAGGTTTGTCGGTATAGGGTGTCAAGGGAAGCGACCCCTGACCGCGCCTCTGAAGCGCGCAGACCCCGATTGTTGCGGCCGGTGTGGAGACAAAAAATCGGTCGCGCCACGCCGCGCTACGCACGGCGCACACGACCCAGTGGCAACCTGAAGGCTGGAGCACCACCTCCATCTTACATTCCTCCATACCCCTGTCAACAAAGCATTGCAGGCGCCGTGGACGCGGGGAGAGACGAAGACGAAGGGGAGGGCGAGGGCCCGGGTTCCCGGCCGGAGCGGGAGGCGCCGGTCAACGCCGGCAACGCCGTGAGAGTGGAATCCCCTGCTGCTACAGAAGGACATGCCGGACTCGCGGGCACGATTGTCAATCGGGCGGGGGAGATGCGCCGACAGCTTACGGCTAGCGGCAGGCAGCCACGGTCGCAGCCGGTCAGGTCGCGGAGGCCGGCCCCGGTGGCAGCTTGACCTTCCAGAGGTCAGACGTTTCAGCCGCCAAGGCGGCCATGGTGCGGGCGGAGGGTTGGCAAGCAACTGAGAATGGTGAGTGGTGAAGAGTGAAACAGGCGAGGCAGTTTCTACGAGGTCTGAAGCCAGATGTCCGATGACAGATGTTAGATGGCAGAAGTCAGAGGTCGCGCAGTTTCGCACCGAGTTCGGGCCCGAATGCGAACGTGCTCTTTGAGAATCCCGACATCGTGCTGCCTCCAGTTTGGATACGTTGAAGTATCCAGGCCGTCGAGGCCGTTGTCAAGCTTATCCGACTGCATTTCAAGGACTTAGGTGGAAGAGCCGCAACTCAACACCCCACCTGGCCGGGGCGCGAACGGGACATGGGTTACACTTTATTATCAGGACATGGGTTACAGTT
>CAYOCZ010000467.1:0-2790 GCA_964402475.1 uncultured bacterium
GTGGACATTGTGGACACGGAGCGCACCGGGGCGGAGGGCGGCGCCGATGAGTGAGCCCTTGATCCCCAAGCACGGCGGCTACCGGAAGCTGAAGAATTTCCAGGTGGCACAACTCGCTTATGATGTCACCATGCGGTTCTGCGACCGCTACGTTGACCGCCGCAGCCGCACACACGACCAAATGGTCCAGGCGGCGCGTTCCGGTGTGCAGAACATCGCCGAGGGGAGCCAGGCCAGCGGCACCTCGAAGAAGATGGAACTGAAGTTGACCAACGTGGCGCGGGCCAGTCTGGAGGAACTCCGTCTGGACTACGAGGATATCCTACGCCAGCGGGGTATGTCGCTTTGGAGCCGGCAGGACCCGCGCCGGGCCAGTTTGATCGCCCGGCGGCCGGTCACGGCCGACGCGGTGGCAGAATGGGCGCGGGAGGTGCATGAGAGTAGCCGACCGGGACGAGGCGGTCAGAATGGAAAGTCCACGTCGTCCACAACGTCCACGATGTCCACCCGTCCCACCTACCCCGAGATAGTGGCCAACGGCGCGCTGGCGCTCATTGCCGTAGCTTCGGCCCTGTTGGATCGCCAGGTTGCGGCGCAGGCCCACGCCTTCGAACAGGAAGGCGGCTTCACGGAGCGTCTGCACCGCGTGAGAACCGAAACGAGACGGGCCGGCGGATGACCACCGACACCAGCGAAAAGGGCCTCGAAAGCCTGATTGTCGCCGACATGACCGGGCGGTCGGCTGTCACGCCGATTGCGACCGGCATGGCTGGCGACGCATCGCAGTTCGTTGGGCCGGCCGGGTGGGTCCAAGGTGAGCCGGAGACCTTCGACCGCGAGTATGCGGTTGACCTTGCGCAGTTGTCGGCCTTCATCCACGCGACGCAGCCCGAAGTCGTCGAGGCGATTGACCTTGGGAACGACAGCCCGACGCGGCGGAAGTTCCTTGTCCGGTTGCAGGGCGAGATAGCCAAGCGGGGTGTCATTAATGTACTGCGCCACGGCGTGGGGCATCACCAGGACCAACTGGTCCTGTTCTTTGGTACACCGTCGCCGGGGAACGAGATGGCGGCAGAGTTGTTCGCGGCCAATCGGTTCAGCGTGACGCGCCAGCTGCGTTACAGCCGGGACGAGACACAACGTGCGCTCGACCTGTGCCTGTTCATCAACGGCCTGCCGGTTATCACCTTTGAGTTGAAGAACAGCCTGACCAAGCAGACGGCCGCCGACGCCGAGGAGCAGTACAAGCGCGACCGAAACCCGAATGAGCTGTTGTTCCAGTTCGGCCGCTGCATCGCGCACTTTGCCCTGGACGACAGCGAGGCGCGTTTCTGTACGCATCTGAAGGGCAAGGCTTCGTGGTTCCTGCCGTTCAACCAGGGCTTCAACGACGGCGCGGGCAATCCGCCGAACCCGAACGGGCTGAAGACCGACTATCTGTGGAAGCGCATCCTGACGCCGCGCGGGCTGACCGACATCATCGAGAACTACGCGCAGGTTGTCGAGAAGAAGGACGAGAAGACCGGCAGGAAGAAGCGGGACCAGATATTCCCGCGATATCATCAACTGGACTTGGTGCGGAAACTACTGGCTGCCGCCGGGACCGACGACGTGGGCAAGCGCTACCTTGTCCAACACTCGGCCGGCAGCGGCAAGTCGAACTCCATCGCGTGGCTGGCGCACCAGCTCATCGGGCTGCTCAAGGACGATGCCCCGCGGTTCGACTCGATTGTTGTCGTGACCGACCGTGTGCTGCTCGACCAGCAGATTCGCGACACCATCAAGCAGTTCGCGCAGGTCAGCGCCACAATGGGCCACGCCGAGCATTCGGGCGACCTGCGGAAGTTCATCGAGGGCGGGAAGAAGATAATCATCTCGACCGTGCCGAAGTTTCCGTTCATCCTCGACGAGATCGAGGCCGAGCAACGCAAGCGGAAGTTTGCCATCATCATCGACGAGGCGCACTCCAGCCAGGGCGGCAAGACGTCGTCGGCCATGAGCGCGGCGCTGGCCGACCCCGAGGACACGGTGAACGACGCGTTGGAGAAGCGGATGCTGGCGCGCAAGATGCTCACCAACGCCAGTTACTTCGCCTTCACCGCCACGCCCAAGAGCAAGACGCTGGAGATGTTTGGCTATCCCGTGCCGCAGCCGGACGGCAAGGTGAAGCATCTGCCGTTTCACAGCTATACGATGAAGCAGGCGATTGATGAAGGCTTCATCCTCGACGTGCTGAAGTACTACACGCCGGTCAACAGCTACTACAAGTTGGTAAAGACCGTCGAGGCTGACCCGGAGTTCGACACGCGGCGGGCCAGGAAGAAGCTGCGGCGCTACGTTGAAAGCCACGACCACGCCATCCGGCTCAAGGCCGAGATCATGGTGGACCACTTCCGCGAACAGGTCATCGGCCTGAACAAGATCGGCGGCCAGGCGCGGGCCATGGTGGTGACCAGCGGCATTGAGCGGGCCATCCGGTATTACCACGCCATCAGCGAGTATCTGCGGGAGACCAAGAGCCCGCACAAGGCCATAGTTGCTTTCTCGGGTGAGCATGAATACGGCGGCGTGAAAGTAACCGAGGCATCGTTGAACCGCTTCCCGTCCTCCAAGATATCGGACAATATCCAGGAGGACCCTTACCGGTTCCTGGTCTGCGCCGACAAGTTCCAGACCGGCTATGACGAACCGCTGTTGCACACGATGTACGTGGACAAGATACTGTCCGGCATCAGGGCGGTGCAGACGCTCTCGCGGCTCAACCGCGCGCATCCGCAGAAGCATGACGTC
>CAYOCZ010000468.1:0-2790 GCA_964402475.1 uncultured bacterium
CTTCCCGAGGTGCTTCTGCGGCAAGACCCTGCCGACGTAATGGCCGGTTGGGTTGACCGCACGATAACGCCGGGGCGCATCCGGCATCTGCTGGACCGGGCGGGGGCGCTGGGCCTGGCTGCGGAGAAGTGGGCACGCGCCGGCCTGTGGGTGTTGACCCGGGCCGACCCGGTCTATCCTGCGCGTCTGAAGAAGCGGCTTAATACCGACTCGCCGCCGGTGCTCTTCGGGTGCGGCAGGCGGAGTCTGTTGAATCTGGGCGGCATCGCCATAGTTGGCTCTCGACATGCGAGCGAGCAGGAGCTTGCCTTCACTTCGCGCCTCGGGGGCGAAGTGGCGAAGCAAGGCCTGTCCGTCGTTTCGGGCGGGGCGCGAGGCGTCGACGAGGCCGCGATGTCAGGCGCGTTGGAACTGGAAGGAACTGCCGTGGGCGTCCTGTCGGACAGCTTGCTCCGCGCAGCGACATCCGCCAAGTACCGCAAGGCGCTGATGGCAAGGGATCTGGTGCTGGTGTCCCCGTTCAACCCGGAAGCAGGATTCGACGTGGGCAATGCCATGGCCCGCAACAAGTACATCTACTGCCTGGCCGACACCGCCATCGTGATTGCTGCAAGCAAGGAACGAGGAGGTACGTGGAATGGCGCGGTCGAGAACCTGAAGAAGGGCTGGGTGCCGCTCTGGGTCAAGTCGCATCAGGACCCGGCTTCGGGAAACTCCGAACTGGTGAGGCGGGGCGCTCAATGGTTGCCGGATGGCGAGCCCTCCGCGCTATCGGTTCGAGACTTGGTGGAACCGGAGGACCAGCCGGATGGTGGACTGCCCTACGTGCTGGCTGTGGACTCATCTGTATCGGACGGCTCAGCGGAATACCGACCGGAATCGGGAAGCGCCGATCTACCTGCGGCAGGCAAGGAATTGCCGGACAGCCAGCAAGGCTATGACCTCTTCCTACATCGGCTGAAGCAACTCACCGCCGAGGCACCTGCCACGCCGGAGCAACTCAAGTCCAGCGATGTCAGCAGCGCGCAACTCCGCGACTGGCTGAAGCGGGCGGTAAGCGAAGGACACGTCAGCAAGCTGAGTAGGCCTCTCCGCTATCAGTGGAAACCGCAGCTGTTCGATGACACCGATACGGTGGGCGTAGGCAACGGCGTAGCCAAACCATGACCGAAGGCCCCAAGCCCTACCCGTCCTACAAACCCTCCGGCGTGCCGTGGCTGGGAGAGTTGCCTAGGCACTGGGACTTGCGGCGTGGGAAGACACTCTTCCGTTGCATTGACATCCGATCCAAAGATGGCGAAGAAGAACTGCTGACGGTCTCGTCGGAACGCGGCGTAGTCCCGCGGAAATCCGCAGCCGTGACTATGTTCAAAGCGCAGTCCTACGTCGGCTATAAGCTATGTTGGCCGGGAGACCTCGTTATCAACAGCCTCTGGGCGTGGGCGCGCGGCTTGGGTGTGTCTCGATACCATGGCATCGTCAGTTCAGCCTATGGTGTCTATCGCCTCCGTCCGGGATACGAAAGCTACTCCGCGTTCATCCACGAGTTGGTTCGGTCTACGCCCTTCCATTGGGAACTCCGAGTTCGGTCCAAGGGCGTCTGGATTTCGCGCCTCCAAATCACCGACGATGCATTCTTAGGAGCTCCGATTCCTCTCCCACTGCCTGACGAGCGGTCTGCCATCGTGCGGTATCTCGCCTACATGGACCGGCGGATTCGGAAGTACATCAGGGCGAAGCTGAAGCTGATTGGACTGCTGAACGAGCAGAAGCAGGCCATCATCCACAAAGCCGTCACCCGCGGCCTCGACCCCAGCGTCAAGCTCAGACCTTCCGGCGTCCCTTGGCTCGGCGATGTGCCGGAGCATTGGGGGGGGGTGCGGCGTGTAAAACAGGCTACACGAATCCTGAGAGGCAAGTTCACGCACAGGCCACGCAACGACCCGTCACTGTATGACGGACAATACCCGTTCATTCAGACAGGGGATGTCGCGCGGGCGGCCAAGACCATCACGAGTTACAGGCAGACGCTGAATGAGCGTGGGCTCGCCGTAAGCAGTATGTTCCCATCGGGGACACTTGTGATGACGATTGCTGCCAATATCGGCGATGTCGCAGTTCTCGACTTCGAGGCGTGTTTTCCCGACAGCGTTGTTGGATTCATCCCTCGCAGCGGTGTCGAACGCGACTACTTGTACTACACTTTTCGGACGATGAAGCCTGAGTTGCTGCGCGAGGCGCCGGTCAATACGCAGGGCAACCTCAACGTTGAGCGAATCGGTTCCATGGGAGTCGTACTACCCCCGCCCGATGAGCAAGTAGGGATTGTGCGATACATCGAAGAGAGCATTCTTGGACTACACGGTGCCGTCGACCGCGCCCACCGCGAAATCGACCTTCTCCGCGAGTACCGCACGAGGCTGGTTGCGGACGTGGTGACCGGCAAGCTGGACGTACGCGAGGCTGCGGCGAATCTGCCGGAGGAGACGGAGGAGGCAGAGCTACAGGACGAGATTGACGCGAGCGTGGGTGACACCGAGGATTCAGTTGGCGAGGCCGAGGAGGACGACGGAGAGGCCGGTTCGTGACGTCGGGGCGCGTGGATGATTGAGTTCAGGCGTGGCGACCTCATCCGCGAGGACGCCGAAGCGTTGGTCAACACGGTGAACTGCGTCGGCGTGATGGGCAAGGGCGTGGCGCTCCAGTTCAAGGCTGCTTTCCCGGCCAACTTCCGGGAGTACGCGGCCGCGTGCCGACGCGGCGAAGTTGTGCCGGGCAAGGTGTTCGTGC
>CAYOCZ010000469.1:0-2787 GCA_964402475.1 uncultured bacterium
AGCCTGAAAAGGCCACGGAAGAGACGCCGGAAGACGACGACGAACCCGTGGAGCCGATGGGCTGGGACACCGAGCGCCAGGAACGCGACCAGCAGGCCGCTGACGAGCGCAAGGCCAAAGAGGCCGAGCTTGAGGCGCTTCGGGAGAAGGCCGACCGGCTGGAAGAAGCTGTCCAGGCCAAGAAAGCGGCTGATGATGCCGTCGAGGCCGCAGACATCGACGAGTATTCCACCGAAGCCGACATCGTCAAGGCCCACAAGGCGCTGCTGAAGCGCCTTGATGCGACCGAGGCTGTCGTCAGTGAACTTCGGGCAAAGAGCAAGTCCGACGCCGATCTGCAAGCGGCCCGGGCCCGGGAGGACGTGCAGCGGCAATGGGCAGAGCACAAGGCCGCGCAGTTGAAGGACCAGGATGAGCAATACGGCCCGGATACCCGGAACAAGGGCATCCAGCGGGCCAATGAGTTCTTCGCTGCCCAAGGTTACACGCCCGACGCCCCGCCGCACCCGGAGGCGATGATCCAGCGAATAGCGCTGGAGCGGCTGCAACTTTACGCAGCGCGCAAAGGTAAGTCCAAACCAGAAGGCGCCAAGGTGCGCGTCGATCTCGGCACAAGCGGCTCGCCGGCTTCGGATCGCATTCCCGACGGGAGCAACAGTGAAGTTGCGAAGGAATTGGCCCGTCGGGGCCAGTGCCCGAAGGAATGGGCGAAAGAGTTCCGAGACTAACTAACTAGAATCTGAATGCGCCACGAGACCCGGCCGGCCAGCCGGGAGTCGTGAGAACGACTGAAGCCCCATCATCCCGCGGGATGGGTGACGGGGCTTTTTTTGTGGCCACGAAAGGACGTGAGCCCAATGGCTAACGAAAACATTGACGCAACCACACAGGAACCTTGGGTCAAGACAGTCCGCAAGATGGTCTTGCTCCAACTGCCCCTGACGGCCGCCCTGCTGGACCGGCGGCGAATCGTGTGGAAAGGCGGCAAGAAGATCAAGGCGACCGTGCAGTTCGCCGAGATGGACTCGCTGATGCAGTCCTACTTCCCCGAGGATCCGCTGCCTTCGAGCACAAAGACCCTCTGGAAGACGGTGGAATGGCCCTGGAAGTACGCCACGCTGCCGGTCAGCTACGGCGTGAAGGAATTCATCGAGAACGACGGGTCTGGCGAGACATCGCCCGTCGCCTTGATCCCCGGCTTGATCGAGGCCGGGCAGGAAGGCGCCCGCAAGGGCCTTTACAAGATGATCTACTCGATGGCGGACGTGGCGACCACGGATACGAAGGAAGGTTTCCAGTCGATCCCGGACGCCCTGGAGCATGCCAACACCTACGCCGGCGTCGCCAGAACCGCCGCGGCCTATACCTGGTGGAACGGTGCCTCTCTGGCAAGCGACTGGACTGATCGCAACACGCAGATGGTCGCCACCATCGCCAACTTCCGCAGTTGCATGGACGTTATCACCCGATACGCCCAGACAACCGTGAAGCCCGGCGACGTGATCGCCGTCATGGGTTCGACCATCTTCCGGGCGTTTCAGGCCCAGGTCGAAGCCCGGCACATGTACGAGCGGGAAGGCGTGGGGATGCTGTCGAAGTACGGTTTCGACGCCTTCTACATCGACGGCGTGCAGTTCGTGAAAGACCCCTACCTCGATACCGACCCCGAAGGCGGGACCACGACCAACGGCGACCTGGCCTCTGAGTGGTTCTTCCTCCTGAACCTCAAGGACTGGGAGTTGCGGATCAACCCGAAGCGGGCCTTCAAGCTGACTGACATGAAGTGGCAGGCCGAGCAGGCCGGCGGGAAAGACGAGTGGCTGGCCCGTGTCATGCTTGCCGGCAACCTGACTTGCCGCAAGCCCAACGGCTCGATGTGGAAATCCTACGTGTCCGTCTAGGGCACTGGAAAGGACGTGAACAATGGCTGATTCAACGATTGACAGCGAACTGATCACACTCGTGAACAACTGGGGGATTGCCCCCTCGGTGATTGACGTCGTGCCCACGGACGGCTTCACCGGTTCGAAGACTCACAACGTGGCCACCCGGGCGGCCCCCATCGGCGAGGTCAGGCAGGTAAGGTGCGACGGCTCGGTCGGCAAGGCCGGCTACAGCCAATTCATCTACTTGCAGGTAGGAACGCAGAACCCGGACGTGGCAATGGCGGTCAAGCACGTTGTCGCCCAAGACAGCGCGACGGTCTGGTACCAGGTGACGAACGACCCCGATACCGCCCTCAAGCTGCCGACGGGCCTGGCCGCTATCGCCTTGTCGGCGATGACGGACGACTACTACGGGTGGTTTTGGTGCGGCGGCGTCTGCCCCGAGCAGTTCGTCTCCGGGCTGGGCGGCACGTACAAGACCAACGACGGCGTGGCTATCGGGCAGTTCACCGCCCACAACCTCGACGCCGACTACATCGGCCTCGACGTGGCAGACACGGCTGGGGAAGGCATCTTCGGTTACGCCCTTGCGGCTGACACGTAGGCCCTGACCGGCAGAAAGGAATAGTCAAATGGCTGATTCCACACTGGACTCAGAACTGTTTGTTCTACGGGACTGGTGGCCCGGCAGGCCGAGTAGGCCCATCGGTTATCTGCCGCAAGGCGGCATAACCGGAGCCGGGCATCACAACGTCGTGGCGGCTATCCACAATATCGGCGAGAAGGATATTGAGATCGGACTCATCCGCGACCTGAGCGACTTTACCGAGCCGGCGGCCGAACTGGTGCGGCAGGCGCTTGCCCGCCGATACTTCGTCCACACGATTACCCACATCCGATC
>CAYOCZ010000470.1:0-2787 GCA_964402475.1 uncultured bacterium
CCCCTACACGACGTGTAACGGCGGCCAGTAACTTAAGCCCACGACCGCTGGTTAGAGGCTGAGGGCGCCCTCAACAGCCGCCCGCAGGCGGTCGCCGGCGCCGGCAGTCTTCTGCACGCCGCCCTGCTCGAAGGCCGCGAGATCGCTCTCCATAGCCCTCTTGAGCATGTTACGGTTGGTTTTGAAAGGGCTGGGGTTGGTGTCAATACCCTGCTCCCTCAGCTGGGCCTCTTTCAGGCGCAGCATGGCAACGGTCTCGAGGGCCGCCGTGCGGTCCTCTTCGTTGGCGAACGTGATACCGAGCTCTGCGCAGCATTTCTCGAAGCTTGGGATCATGACATCCTCGATGAGGGCGTCGTTGACCGCAGAGATCTTCTCGAGCTGGGCCTCGGTAGGCTCCTGGTTGCGCTCCATGTTAATTCCTTTCTCAATCCAAAGTGAACCAGCGGCGAGGGAGGATGAGTCACCTCGCCGCCGGCTCTGGAGGGGGTTACGCAGCGAAGTCGACGCGGGCAAGTGCGGCGATGTTCGCGATGCAGCTGCCGACGCTCTCGTAGGCGAAAAATTCGAGCATGTAAGCCTTACGATCGATGTACATCGTGCTATCTTCCAGCGCGAAAAATTTGCCCATTTTGGTCGGCTCGGCGAACATGTACATGGCGCCGTTCTCGACCAGGTCGGTCTTGATGGTGACGAGGATCCGGACGCCCATGATGTTGCGCTCGGCGAAACCATTCTGGAGGATCTCCTGTGAGAGATCGCCACCGATCTCGTCACGGCCCCACTTCATGAAGTCCTTGACCGTGATGTTGTTGACCAACGCGGTCGCGGTCTCGAGGTGCATCGGGGTGCTCGGGCTGATCTTGAGCGCCTCGACGAAGTTGTCGCGGGTCAGCCCACCGGCGATGGTGACCCACTGCTTGACGCCGGTGAGAGGCTGGACCTGGTCGGCCCCGATGAGGAGGGTGTTGATGACGGCGATAGCCTTGCCGTCTTCCTCGGCGAGCATGTCCTTGATGGCGTTGTCGCTCAGGACCTGCCGGATGTCCATGTCGTACGTGCGGAGCTCGTCGACATCCTTGGTGAAGCGCGGGGTGACGATACGGTCGAACATCACGCGGTAGCGCTTGCCGCTGATGTACTCATTGAAGGGCAGCTGACCGTAAGGGATGGAGGCGGCAGCAGGGCTGTCAACTTCCATATCGACCACGATACAAGGGAGGTCGGTGTCCACCTGGCGATCGAGGTCGTCATTGCTGACGTTGATCGGGGGGACAATCTTGCGCCAGAAACCATCTTCCCGCATCTTGAGGCGGGTGAAGTTGGTTACGGTGTCCTGGGCGGACTTGACCATCTCAGCGCTGCCGCCGAGCTGATCGATGACAACATCATTGCGTGCACGAGTCTCGTTCATTGTTGACTCCTTACCTTTCTTCCGGGTTGTGGCTGGGGTCGTCCCCGACGACCCCGAGCCGAATTACCTCTAACAGGGCGAACCCTGGACAATCCTGCTTAATTACAACATCTTAGGCAGGAAGTAGCTCCAAAACGAGACAACGTCGACGCCGAGGGCGTTGGCGCTCTGTCCGTCGGAAACCACACCGCAGACAGTGTCCGTGTAAAACACACCGGGCTTGATCTTGCCCTTGTCCGCACCAACAGCCTCTTCGGCGGTGAGTGGGGTGTTGGTGTTGTAGGTCTGCCCGGCGACAAACTCGGTGGTCTGAAGCTCGTAAGCTCCAGTGGCCACGAGGCCGTTGACGCCCTTGCCGTTGCCGTAGAGGGAGATGTTGCCCTCGTCGCCGCCGACGGTGTCGAACATGTCCTGACCGTGCCAGATGAAGATCGGCATGTTGTTGCCGCCGAGGCCCGCGACGAACGCACCGTTAACGGCATCAAGATGGGCTACGCGGCCGTTGATGAGGCTGACCTCGCCGGCGGCAATCGGAGCAGCCTTGTCGATGGCGTAAGGGCTGGGCCAGCCCTTCAGGGGGTTGAGCTTGTGCTGATACATTTGCGCAGGTTTCATTGCTTTATCTCCTTAACTTTGAAAGAACAGTAACCGGTTTTCCGGTAACAGACTGGGACCTCGCCCAGTAGGGACTTAAACTTGGAAGCCGCGCTCCCAGGCATCGTCAGACGCCTTCTTGGCGGTGTGAGGCTTCGCAGCACTCTTCCCGGCGTCCGGTGCGCCGATGGAAGGAACCCCTTCATCACGGGCGGCGGCTTTCTTCTCGGCGGCGGCAAGCTTGGTACGGCTGGCCGAAGCCTCCTGCGCGAAGCGGCTGATGATGTCAAACCCTTTGGCTGGGTTGGTGGACAGGGTCTCTACGAGGCCTGCGACCTTCTCAGCGGGCATGAACCCACCAGCAGCGAGTTCTTTGGCTACCTTCTTGGCGCCGACACGGTTGGCGGCCTCAGCGGCAGCCTTCTTGTCCAGCACCCCTTTGACCGTCTCGACGAATCCAGCGGTCTTGTTGAGCATCTCGAGTGGAACTTGAACCATCTCCATGGGTATCTCCTCCTTGGTCTCTAGCTTAGCGGCCCGTGCTCTTCTTCACCATCTGGCGCATCTGCCAAACAAGGTTCAGACCAGCGCGCTTGGTCATCTTCACCCGACCAAGGTCTTGCAAATTGCGGAATTCGTTAACCCGGGCAGCTGCCTGCTTTGCAAGCATCACCGCGGCCATTTTCTGCTCAAGCGGAGCCTGAACCCCCTCCTGCCCGCCTTCGATAGCAGCTACGAGCTCCTCAGGGGTGACGCCCGCATCCGCCAACGCCTGAGAC
>CAYOCZ010000471.1:0-2782 GCA_964402475.1 uncultured bacterium
GAAGCCTATCTCGGCCGACGGAGACAACCAGTTGTTGGTGTCTAGTTGTTGGAGCCGGAGCCAATGACCAACAACCAACATCCAACCGCTTTGCTGCGTGTGCAGCAACTTGCGGTCAACTACGGCGCGGTGTGCGCGTTGGAAGGCGCGAGCCTGGAGGTCAATCAGGGCGAGATTGTGGCCATGATTGGCCCGAACGGTGCGGGCAAGTCAACCTGCATGCGAGCGATTGCCGGCATTCTGCCCCACTACGACGGTCGAATTGCCGCAGGAGAGGTCACGTTCGATGGCCGCGGTATCAACAACATGCCGCCTCACAAGCTCATCAAGCTCGGCCTTTCCCTGGTTCCCGAAAACCGGCATGTCTTCTTCTCCATGACCGTGCAGGAGAACCTTGAGATGGGTGCCTTCACTCGATCAGACAAGCAGGCCATCCGCGAAGCTCAGGAGCGCGTGTTTGGCCTGTTCCCGGTGCTGAAGGAACGCTGCAGGCAGCGCGCAGGCACGCTCTCGACCGGCGAGCAGCAGATGCTCGCGATGGGACGAGGGATGATGGTGAACCCGAAGCTGCTACTCGTGGACGAGCCGACGGTCGGTCTGTCACCGAACTTCGTTGACGTTGTGTTCGAGACCCTCGTGGCCATCAACAAGGCCGGCACCAGCATCCTCTTGGTCGAGCAGAATGCACGGATGGCCCTTGAAATCAGCCACCGTACCCATGTCTTCGAGATTGGCGAGATTGCGTTTTCGGGCAAGCGCGACGAGCTTGTCGCCGACCCGCGCATCAGGAAAGTCTACCTCGGCGCGTAGAGCGCGCCACCGCATTTCAGATTCCAGATTGCAGATTGACGCGGCCACAGGCCGCGAGTCCCCGGTTTCCAGTCTGCAGTTGTCAGTGGCCTTTTTCTCTTCCGCTTCTGTCTGCCGTGTGCCCTGGCTCCAAGGCCAAGTCACGCGGTTCATTATAATGAACCGCGGCCCGATTGGTCCCGCAGCCCGCCCGAATGGCAATTGAAATCAGCCACCGAACCAACAACATTCTAGATTCCAGATTGTTGATTCCAGATTGCCAGCGCCGGCGCGTTCTTCCCAAGTCTTCTTGACAGTCCGGCTTCCTGTGGTAGACTGACCCAGTATGAGGGTCATTTGACCCACTCAACGGGTCAGACAGGAGACGCATGCTGGAAGCACTGTTCGGTTCGAAGACACGAGAGAGTGTACTGCTATTCCTCCTGACGCATGGAGATGCCTATGCCAGGGAGATGGCACGCGTGTACGGCTACACGCTAAACATGGTTCAGAGTCAGCTCGCGGCGCTCGAAGACGGCGGGGTCGTGGTGAGCCGGCTGCGCGGCAAGGTGCGGCTCTACCAGTTGAACCCGCGATATCCGTTTCGCAAGGAGCTGGAGCGGCTGCTGTGGCGCGCGCTTGAATTCTATCCCGCGGACGAACGCGAGCGGCTGTATACTCCGCGTCTGAGGCCGCGGCGGGCAGGCAAGCGGGCCCGGTATGTTGAAGGCCGCTAGTCTCCGCGCGCTCGCCGCCCGAATTTGCAGGAAGCTCAACGAGCACGGCATAAGGGCCGTGCTCTGCGGCGGGTCGTGTGTGGCCATCTATACCAGGGGCAAGTATGCGACCCGGGACTTCGACTTCGTTCTGAGCAGCAGCTACCCGGACCGTGATGTGGAGGCGGCGCTGGCAGAGGTCGGGTACCGGCCAGACCCTTCGGTCTCCGGTGCGTTCACAAACCCCGCAGAGGAGATGATCGTGGACATTCGCCCGGCACCGCCTTCTCTTGGCGACGAGCCGATCGGCGAGCCGGCCGTGCTTGCGGCCGGACGGTCCCGGCTTGTCTTGCTGTCGCCGACTGACTGCGTGAAGGACCGGCTCACCCATTTCTTCTACTATCGCGACAGGCAGGGGCGCGAGCAGGCGATTCTCGTGTGCCTCGCGCAAAGGGTGAACATGCGCGAAGTCGGGCGCTGGTCACGAGCCGAGGGCCAAGGTTCAGGCTTCGCCGAGTTCCGGCGCGAACTGACCCGTCGCCGCCGTGCTGCGCGCGAGTAGCCGGAGAAGGCATTCTAGATTCCAGATTCCAGATTGTAGTTTGTTGGCCGTCGAGGCGGATTACCCCAAGCCTCGCACCATCTTGTTCGCCCCAGACCCCTGCGGAAAACGGGGGACAGTCTTGGGAAGGGGACACGTCCACAGAGCGACGCGAGGAACGCGTCGCGGGCAAAGCAGGGGACAGTCCCTGGAGTCGCACAGGGCCCTGCGAAGGGACAGTCCCCGTTTTGCACCAGTTCCCGTCTTCCGCACGTGCACCTGTGACCCCTTGGGGTGCTCTGCGTCCGCGCAGGTGCAGTCCGACGGCTCAACCGCGCTGCGCGCATTGGGAAAGCCTACCTCGGCGCCTGAGGCATTTCAGGCTCCAGATTGCAGATTGACGCGGCCACAGGCCGCGAGTTTCCGGTGAGGCGCGTCCGCGCCCACGCGTTTGACGTGGTCGGTTGACCGCTCGCGGCCGCCGGCCATTGACTCTCATCCCCTGTCCGCTACCATGTCCGCGATGAAGCCGAGAGCCTCGGACTTGCCGGGACGTGGTAGTGTGCCCCGTGAAAGCGCTGGGTTGAAGAAGCCTCCCCTGACCGAGACTGAGGTCCGTGGCAGACCATCAAACCAGGAGTCAGGGGTCCTCAAGGCCGGCTCTCGGACCGTTCGCAGTAATCAGTGATGTCCGAAACCCGGCACGCAAGTGCCGGCGAAGCGCTTTGCGGAGGCC
>CAYOCZ010000472.1:0-2766 GCA_964402475.1 uncultured bacterium
TGTGTCGGGCGGGGCGGACGGAGCGAGGTCGGTGGAGTACCACGTGATCAGCTCGTGCTTGGGGGCGGCGGTCTGCTCGAACCCGGGCTGGAGAGAAACGTACGCCTTGGGCACGTCGCCCTTGATCGGGTCGGGAATTCCGACGACCGCTGCTTCGGCAACCGCGGCGTGGGCGACGAGGGCCGACTCGATTTCGGAGGTACCCAGCCGGTGGCCGGCCACGTTCAGGACCTCATCGGCGCGACCGCGGAACCAGAAGTAGCCGTCAGCGTCGCGCGTGCAGGAGTCGCCGGTCAGGTACTTGCCCGGGAAGCGGGACCAGTAGGCGTTCTTGTAGCGCTCCGGGTCCTTGTACAGGGTGCGGAGCATCGCCGGCCATGGCTTGAGGAGCACGCCGAACCCGTTTTCCATCGGCTTGATTGCGTTGCCTTCGCCCGTGACCACGTCGGCCAGGACTCCGGGCAGGGGTCGTGTCGCCGAACCCGGTTTGAGCGGCGTAATGGGCAGCGGCGAGATCATGAAGTTGCCGGTCTCGGTCTGCCACCAGGTGTCCATTATCTGCAGCTTGCCGAGGCCGATGTTCTCCCGATACCAGCGCCAGGCCTCCGGGTTGATCGGCTCGCCGACCGAACCGAGCAGGCGGAGCGAGGTCAGGTTGTGTTTCTTCGGGAAGTCCTCGCCGAAGCGCATGAACATCCGGATGGCGGTGGGCGACGTGTAGAGAATCGAGACCTTGTCCTCCGCGACAATCGACCACCAGCGGTCCGGGGCCGGGAAGTCGGGCGCGCCCTCGTACAAGACCGAGGTCGCACCGAGCATCAACGGCGCGTAGACGATGTAGGAGTGGCCGGTCACCCAGCCGACGTCGGCCGCGCACCACCAGATGTCGTTCGGCTTGACGTCGAACACGAACTTGAGCGTCGAGGCGGTGCCGACCGCGTAGCCGGCGTGGACGTGGACGATGCCCTTGGGCTTGCCGGTCGTGCCCGAGGTATAGAGCATGTACAGCGGGTCCTCGGCATCGAGCTGCTCGGTCGGGCACTCGTCTGACTCGGCCGCGGTGACTTCGTGCCACCAGAGGTCGCGGCCCGACTTCATCTCGACCGGATTGCCGGCGCGCTTGTAGACGATGACCTTGTGGAGCGACGGGCACTCGGGCAGGCCCGGGTCGGCATTCGCCTTGAGCGTGATGAGTTTGCCGCGGCGGTAGGCGCCGTCGGTCGTGATGAGCATCTTTGCCTCGGCGTCATTGATGCGGTCGCGCAGGGAGGTGGAGGAGAAGCCGGAGAAGACGACCGAGTGAATCGCGCCCAGTTTGGCGCAGGCGAGCATCGCAATCGGCAACTGCGGAATCATCGGCATGAAGATGGTGACGCGGTCACCCTTGGTGATGCCGCACTTCTTCATTGCGTTCGCCAGCTTGTTCACTTCCTTGTACAGCATGGCGTACGTCCAGCGCTCGACCGGCTGGTCCAACGGCTCGGGGTGGTAGATGTAGGCGATCTTGTCCTTGACCGGGGTCTTCATGTGCCGGTCCAGGCAGTTGTGGGTGATGTTGAACTTGGCGCCGGTGAACCACTTGAAGAACGGCGCGTCTGAATCGTCGAGCACCTTGTCGTACGGCTTGAACCACTCCAGGTCCTGGGCGACTTCGCCCCAGTACCAGTTGAGGTCCTCGGCCCGCTTCAAGAGACCATCGAGGTCCTTGATGTCGTGCTTCTTCATGAAGGCCATGATGTTGGAGTTCTCGACCAACTCCTTCGAGGGATGGAATGTCTGCTCTTCGGCCATTACTGATTCCTCCTTTGCAGAATCGCTGTTAAGTAAAGATGATGTCCTGCGAGACCGGCCGGCGGAACCCGACGCGGCCACGGGCTCCGTGCCAGAAGGTCAGTATATTTGAGAAGACGGGAGTGTCAAGCAATCAGGCGTGCGAAGGTTGAGCCGCCGCTCCCGGGGCGTCGGACAGTGGCTGCGGTTTGACACCGCCGGACCCCGGCTTAGACTGAGTCCATGAAGCAGACCGTTGTCTTCTTTCTGCTTCTGGCCGTGGCTGGCTCGGTTGCCCTTGCGCAGGTGGAAAGCCTGCCCCCGCCGGTGGTTCACGGCAACTCGTTTGAGATTATCTCCAACAGCCGCTACTCGGCGCACTCGGGGTTCACCAGTTCTTTGTCCGACACCGTGCTGTCGAACGTACTCTGGGCGATGAGCCGGGTGCCGTCGTTCGGTAGCAGCTACCGCGAAATCTACGTGGCGACCCCGACCAATGTCTATCTCGATGACTCCGTCGTCCACGCCCTGAACGTCTACCTTGCCGGCAACCACCGGTACAGCTCCAATTCTGCCTTCGAGGTCGGTATTGCCGTTGAGCGGAACGAAGAAGCCGGGCTCGCGGTTCAGGCTGGGCTCTTGGCTGGCGACGCGTTCTGGAGCCAGGGCAGCGGGACGGTGATTTCCTGCCCGATGGCGTTCGCGACCACCCACGCCAACAGCAACTGGAATCCGACCCACACCATCAACATGGTGGATGTGTTCGGCCGGATGACGGTGAACGGGCTGACTGATTCCTGCGTCGCCATCTCATCGGACTCGACGTTGCCGCGGCCCAACACCGATGCGGCCGACACGTTCGAGGTGCTCATCAGCAGCCTGGGCCAGGACTCGGTGTTCGATCCGGCCGGCCTGCCGCTTTCAACGGTCTCGCAGTTACTCTGGGCCGGGTACGGGGTAACGCCCCACATGCCGACAGGCAAGCGCGGCCTGACC
>CAYOCZ010000473.1:0-2763 GCA_964402475.1 uncultured bacterium
GCACCAGGTAGGCGGCGTTCTGGGCGTTGAGCGTGTCGAATTCCGACCCGACGGCGAGGAAGCCGCCGTCCGGAGTCTCACGAACCGCCCGCAGCGACGGGCCGACCGGGCCGGAGAAGAGCCGCGTCCAGAGCGTGTCGCCCCCGGGACTGGTCCGGACCAGGCGAACGTATGACCCCTGGTAGTCAACGGCATCGCCGCACAGTATGAAACCGCTGTCCCGGGTTTCCGCTGCGCCGAACACGGCTGACCCCAGCACTCGCGGTTCGACGTAGGAGCGGTTCCACTCTTGATGACCGAGGGAATCGAGCTTGATGACCCCCATGTGGGACAGTGAATCCGGAATCCGGCCGGTGATAAGGCAGCCGCCGTCGCTGGTCCCGATGAGCGCGTACACGCGGCCATGAAGGGAAGGGTCGTAACTCCAGGCCGAGTCACCCGAGGGACCGAACCCTCGCGCGAATACGTTCCAGGCATTCCGCGTGCCGCTCGCGACGAAACCACCGTCCCGCAGGCGACAGACGTAGCCGCTGCCATGGTCCACGCCCGGCAGGTTGCGAACCGAAGTCGTGTCACCAAGTGAGTCGGTCCGCGCCAGGACGATGTCGTACTGGGTTGAGTCGACCCATATCTCGCCGCCGACCAGATACCCGCCGTCCAAGGTAAGCGCGACCGAGCGGCCGGCATCTTCGCGGAACCAGTGCCAGCGGCGCTCGAACGTAATCGTCGCCAGCGCCAGCGCGGGCAGCGCCAGCAGCATCAGGACCATTCCGGCAAGGTGCGTTGCGCGCATCATGAGTACGGCACAATTCTAGCGGTCGACCTCGCGGCGTCAAGCCGGTCGGGTTGTCGAGGGTCAGTTGTCGCGCAGGGCCTTACGCATCGCGGCGGCGTGCTCGGGCAGGGTACGGGAGAAGATATGAGCGCCGTCGCCGCGGGCGACGAAGAAGAGATAGTCGGTTCGCTCGGGATTGAGCGCGGCGGCAAGCGCTTGGCGTCCCGGGTTGCAGATCGGGCCGGGCGGCAGGTCGAGGTGAAGGTAGGTGTTGTAGGGCGAATCGAGCTTCGTGTCCTCCACGGACAGCCGGCCTTTGCGTTCGGGCAGGAGATACTCGACCGTGGCGCAGGACTGAAGCGGCAGACGACGGCGCAGGCGGTTCATGAAGACGCCCGCTATGCGCGGGAACTCCTCCGACACCTTGGCCTCGCGCTCGACTATGGACGCGAGAACGACGACCTGAGAAGGGACGAGGGAAGAGGGGCGCGGGGCGGGGTTCGAGTCGCGGAGTTCGGAGAGTACGGAGCTGAACTGGCGAATCAGCCGGCGCACGACGTCGGCCGGTGCCGAGCCGGTCAGGAACTCGTAGGTCTCCGGAAACAGATAGCCCTCGGCAGTAGACGCAGAGATGTCGAACTCCCTGAGCAGGTTGGTGTCGGCGCAGGCAACAAGGAAGCTGTCAGCCCGGCAGACGGCGCGCTCCGCCAAGGCAGCCGCGACCTGGTCTATCGTGTAGCCTTCAGGTATGGTGACCATCACGAGCGGGGCCTCCTCGCCGGACAAGAGCCTGAGCGCGCGCCGCTCTCGAGTTCCGACTGGCATGCGGTACCGGTTGGGGCGGATGCGTCCTGCGTAGTTGTAGTACCAGGCGTAGAACAGGAAGAGGGGCTTGGAACTGATGACCTGCTTCGCGGCCAGCGTATCGGCCAGCGCCCGGATGCCCATGCCAGGACGGATACTAACCTCAACAACGCGCCGGCCGTTCGACCGCGGCGCGGGCCCCGAACACGAAAGGGAATTTACCACCAAGGCACAAAGACACAAAGAGGTCAGGATCAGAACCTTGGTGTCTTGGTGTCTTTGTGGTGAATCCGTTCCTAGCTCCTTCTGGCTGCGAGATAGTCCTCGAGGATGATAGTTGCCGCGATTCGGTCCACGGCCTCTCTGCGTTTCTTGTCCTTACCGGTCGCCGCACGCCGGCCCGGCGTGAGGTCGCGGTGACCCCGAGTCTCTTCGAGGACCTCAATCGCCCGGGCAGTGGAGAAACGCTCGTCGAGCGTCACTACCGGCAGGCCGGTCACCTTCTTCAGTTGACCGACGAAGCTCCGCACCTGCTCTGACCGCCGGCTGGGCTTGCCGGATTGACTCACCGGCAGGCCGATAACGACCTCATTCACCTCTTGCTCAACGATGAGCCGCTTGAGAGCTTCGAGCAGTTCGCTCTCGTTGGAGTGGTGAATGGTCGGCAGGGCTTGGGCGATGGTCCGGGTCGGGTCCGAGATCGCAACGCCGGTATGCCGCTCGCCGTAGTCGATACAGAGGGTTCGGCCCATGGGGCTAAAGTGTAGGAGACAGCCCGCGCGCTGTCCAGCGCATTGCGCTGTTGGGCTCCGAATCGAGATTCGGTTGTTCCCTTCGCTGTACCTCTCATCGTGTCTCTCGCCGTTCGTCTCGTCGTACCTTGAGTCGTATACTGCGTGGTATCTTCGGCTGTGTCGCAAGCTGTATCTCAGCTTGTACCTCAACCTGAATCCTGAGTTGTTTCGGTCGTCGCACCGCGCGTTGTTCCTGAACTTGTTCCGCAAGTCGTTCCCGAGGTTGAATCCTTCGTTGCTCGATACGTTGTAGCTTTCGAAGTACCGGTCGTTGTTTCCTCAGATTGAAATCGAGTTGCTTCCCAAGATACTACCCCCCAGGCGACCCCTACCCTTGGTCTTCCTGACTTGCGCCCGCTCCGAACCTGCGGATAATACGAACGTTATGCT
>CAYOCZ010000474.1:0-2757 GCA_964402475.1 uncultured bacterium
CTACCTGCCGAGGGTAGACTCGATGTACATCGTCGGTGACCATGAGCAGACTGCGATCATTGCGCTCAGCCCCCTGACCTATGGCACCGTCACCGGCGTCGTTGCCGATGCCGCCGCCCGCAAGCCGATCGGCGGCAGCGTTGCCTACCAAGGACTCGTGCAGGGTAACACACGAGCCGACTCGGTGCTGGGCAACTACGTGCTGCGCAGCCTGCCGGTTGGTCAGTACCGCCTGACCGCATCCGGGCCGAGCGATGACTACGTCGCCCAGACTTGTACGCTGAAGGTCGAGCCGGGCCGGATTACCAACCGAGACTTCTACATGGTCAAACGCCTGCAGACGTTCGTACTGCAGGGCGTGAACTTCGAAACCGGCAAAGCCGACCTCCTGCCCGAGTTCGACTCGGTGCTGGCCCGGGCCGGCGAGATTCTTCGGGCCAACCCCGGGATAACAGTTGAACTGGCCGGCCACACCGACCCGCGTGAGATCGCGACAACCGAGTTCCCGTCGAACTTGGAGCTGTCGCAGGCGCGGGCGGAAGCAGTGAGGCAGTACCTAGTTGCGAAGTGGGATATCGCGGCGGAGCGGCTTGCGGCCCACGGCTATGCCGACACGCAACCCATCGCGCCGAACAACACAGAAGAGGGTATGGCCCGGAACCGGCGGACGGAGTTCCGGATAACCGGGCAGCAGTAGCTACTGGCCGGGCTTCGGCAGTGGCGACCGGGGAAGTCAAGGACGGGCGCCTACTAGGTGATATCCCGGGCCGACGCGAGGACGTCTCCCCTGCCGTCGCGCCTAGCGGCGCGAGTTGTCAGTTCCTGGTTTCCGGTTCGCAGTAGCGGACTCCTGATTCCAGACAGCCAACCCATTCCAGATTCCAGAGTGTAGATTGCAGATTGGCGGGTGGGGCGACTCGGCGTCGGTTTCCAGTTCGCAGGTGGCAGTAGCCGAACCCGCACCTCTGACCTAGCCGCCAGCCGTTAGCAGTTACCTGCCGTGACTCAGTGGTAGTACCAAATGCTGCGGTAGTCGCGCGGTTTCTCGCCGACCGATTTCAGCCATTCCAGGTACTCCCAGATTCCCACGTCGGGCTGAACGTAGGTGGGCGCGAGCGATATCCCCTTCTCCCACGGGTGGAACTCGTATACGCGCCTGCCGTCCGGCTGAATCATGATGAGCCGGTGGTGCTGACCGGCCCGGACGTAGTTCTTGCCCATACCCGGAACGTTGAATACCGCCTCGTCGGTTCGAACCAGGCCCGGCATCAGCCGCGCCTCTTCTTTCTGCTCCTGCAGTAGCCGGGCAATCGGCACCCGGTAGTCCATAGTCTCTTCCTTCCCTTTGGCGCTGAACGTGTAGTAGGGATCCACGCCGATCAACCTCAGCAGTCGCCGCAAGGCCGCGGCCTCGAACCTCCGGCTGTTCTCGCGCGTGAAGACCATCTGGTTGTAGACCGCGATACCGCGGCTCCGGAATTCCTGTATCGCCCGCACCGTCTCGCCGGTCACCTCGTAGACGTGCTGGATGTGAGTCACGATGCATATCTCGCGCCGGCCCGGGACGTGGAACCGAGCAAGGGCCGCGGCCAGCGCCGGCGTCACGCGCATCGGCAGGGTCACCGGGACGCGCGAGCCGATGCGGATGCGCTCAATGTGCCGGATGCGGGCCAGGCGCTCAACGATACCGACAATGAAGTCTCTACCTGCGGCCAGCGGGTCGCCACCGGTCACGAGCACCTCGGAGAGCTGGCGACGACGGCCGAACCACTCGATTGCCGCATCGATACACTCCCGGGTCGCGGCGGCACCCGCCGCCATCGGCTCGTCTATCTCCCAGTTGCGCTGGCAGTACACGCAGACCTGCGGACAGGCGTTGAACGGCTTCAATATCGCGATCTTCGGGTAGCGCCGCGTGACTAGGTCAATCGGCGACGTGTCGCGCTCCTGCATGAAGTCCAGCGAGTGCAGCCCCTGGTCCCGGTTGGCCTGCATCGCCTCGACGTATCCGAGCGGGGGAATGACCTGGGCACGAACCGAGTGGTCGAAAATCCGGCTGGCGTTGAAGTCCATCAGCGACGCGTAGTAGGGCGTGACCCCAAACGGCAGGTGAGCAGCAACGGCGCGGTCGATTGCCTCCTGTTCTTCCGGTGAGAGCCTTACCACCCGGCCGAGCGTCTCGGAATCGCGGATGACGTGCCGCAGGTGCCACTGGTAGTCGGACCAGTCGCGGCTCCGACCACCCATCGCCTCGAGAATCCGGCGGCGGTTGGCCTTGCGGCGCGCGGCCACGTCCGGGTCCAGCCCGGTCGGGACACCCCGGATACGCTCGTCCACGAACTCGGCGAGTCGGTCCAGACCCCGGGACCGGACTCTCGCCGCGGCCCGGCCGGACAGGTTCTCCGGCACCCTCGCAACCGGTTCCGGGTAGAGCTTGCTCTGGCCGCGCAGTGCGCGGAACAAGTGCCGGAACTCCTCGATGAACCCTGGGGCCAGTTCGTCCCTCGGCGCCATCCCGCGCGCTGCATCATGCAGGTGCCTGAGGGCGCTGCACCCCGCCACATCTTCGTTGCGTACGGAAATCACCTGCTTCATGACGCCCACGCAATCAAGCACGGTGGCGAACTCAAGTGCATGCGTGTCGAAATCGTGGTCGAGGAAGACCAGCTCCCGCTGGTTCAGGTAGTCAAAGACCCGCTTGCGGGCACTCCCCAAAGTCGGCGCCTCACGCAGTATGGCGTACAGCTCGGGATTCTC
>CAYOCZ010000475.1:0-2751 GCA_964402475.1 uncultured bacterium
GAGCTGGCCCGGGGTGTCTACTTCTGCCGGCTAGCTGCCGGCGACTACCGGGCGACCGAGAAGCTGGTGCTGCAAAGGTAAACAGAAAGCAGCAGACAGCAGGAAGGCCGGTCCGGCGCCCACCTCCTGCTCCGCGAGGCTTCCGTCAGCCCCATCAGTCCGTGGATTGACTCACCATCGGCAGTTGCTAGAGTCAGTAGACTAGATAAGGAGGAGTCGTGATGAAATCCGTTTGTCAGTCCGTTGCGCTCGTGTCGGTGCTCTTCTCGCTCGCGGTCCCCGCCGCTGTCACGGCCGACGTCCTTGACGACATCAAGGCCGAGCGCGACGCCGCCATTGCCCGGTGCGACCACGGGCTGGTCCGCGACATCGAACGCCGCGTCCAGGCCGAGTTGCTGGCCCGCCAGCCCAAGACCCGCGTCCTGCCGCGCTCGATGGTGAGCCGGCCCGGCGCCGGCGCGCCGGCAGGCTTCGACCCCGATGTGATGATTGACGGGCGCAGCGTGCGTGCGTTCGACACCGACTACCAGATGGACGGGACGATGTGGGCCGCGTTCTCGACCTACGAGGATACCGCGTACATCTGCAAGTCCACCGACCACGGCGCGACGTGGCAGTTCGTCCAGTCCCTGTGCTGGACCCCGGCAGCTCCGATCCAGGACGTCGGGCTTGTCATCGGTGAGGGCGATTCCACCTACATATACGTCTTCCTTCACAACGAAGGCAACCGTGGCGAGTGCTGGCTCATGCGCCTCGACCTTGACGGACAGAACCCCGCCAACTTCGACGTTTTCGCCCGCCCGGACGTCGTGACTGAGTTCGCTGTCTGCCGCGACTACTCGGGCGCAGACTACTGGCTCTATGCCCAGGTGACCGGCGACCATCCCGACGACTGGGCGTTCTTCCTGCGCTCGACCGACTACGGCAGGACCTGGGCGATAACCGACTCGTTCCCGGGACTACGCCATCCCCACGTGTCGGCCAGCGCCGGCCCCGACCTCTTCTACGCGACCATTCGCCCGTTCGCCGACCCGAGGGAGGTCCTCATCGGCATGAACCCCGCCTACGGAGGGCCCGGCGGATGGGCCTACCTCGTCTTCTACCGCGATTCGGCCGAGCTCGGCGATGTCGCCATCGCCTCGAACTTCACCCAGCCATCGGAAAGCGCATCGGTCTGGGTCGTCTGGACCGAGGACTCCGTGCCCGGCGGCGACTGGGACATCCAGTACGGGTGGTCGAATGACGGCGGCAGCACCTGGAGCTCATCCGGCGTGCTCGCCGGCGGGCCGGGCCAGCAGCGATTCCCGGACCTGCGCAACTTCACCGCCCCTGGCAACGCGTGGATGAACCTGTCCTACATCTCCGAAGACGGGTCCCGCGAAGTTCACCGCCGCCACTGCCACGGCGGTGACCCGGCCGGCTGGTCTGGACCGACGGTCGTGAACGAGACCAGCGCCGGCACCGGAAGCGCTGTCATCCCGCGCCTCGTCTACTCGTCCGGCTCGCCCGGCACTGGAGCCGGCTGCGTGTTTGCTGGAGAAGGCCTTAATGGCCTCTACTGGAACGCGCCCTGGATGGGAGGCGACATTGCCGAAAGGACCGTGCCTGCGTGCCCTCGACGTCTCGTGGTCACGCCCTGCCCTGCCCGCACGCACGCGGCCATCAGTTGGGACGGGCCGGCGGGCACATTGACCATCCACGACCGCGCCGGCCGCGTCGTCAGGACGTTTGGGGACCACGCGCCCGGCAGGCTTGACTGGAACCTGACAGCGGAAGACGGTCGCCGGCTTGCACCCGGCGTCTACTTCTGCCGGTTCACGGCCGGCGACTACCGCGCCACCGAGAAGCTCGTGCTGCAGCGGTAGCGCAGGAGACTGGGGACGGTCCCCATGCGGGGACAGTCCCCTTCCCGACGGCAGGGGCGCGGAGAGCCGCGCCCCTGCACCTTGCCGGCTACGGCGTCAGGGTCCGGCAGGAGGTCATTACAGTCGCCGCCCGTATATCCGCCACGCGTCGAAGTTGCTGTTCACGCCGCGCTTGAGCACGGGCACGAGCACGCGGGCCGCGCGGCGAAGCGCAGGCTGCCATGTGGCCGGAGAGACCAGCACCACGCCGCGGCGTGGTCCCGTCGCCAGCCCGAGCAGGCCGGAAAGAAACGCCCTCGTGTCCTGCGGCCGCTCGAAGGCGTCTATCGCGGCCCAACGCCGGCCCCGGTGAACGTCGTACTCGACGCTCGCCCGGGCGCCGGCAACGTAGAACAGCCGGGATTCAGCTCGGGGCCGCTGCCATATCCAGAGCGGGAACTGCTGGCGCATCATCACCCGCGCGTCGCGCGAACGCGGCCATGGGCCGGGCGCCGGTTCGAGGCGCGGCCGGGCAAATCCAGGCTCAAGGTTCCAGAACATCGTAGTTGCGTGGGTGGTGATATGCGTCATTCTGAGCCGGTCGCAGATGCGGAACACCGGTGCCTTGGACGCAACGTTCTTCGTGTCCAGCGCGACCCAGGTCCGCCCCGCCTGCCGGGCCATTCCGAACAAGGCGCGCGTCAGGCGGGTGGCGATGCCCTGTCCCCTGAACCGGTCGCTAACGCGCATCCCGTAGAGCCAGGCGTCACGCCGAGTGGGATAAGCCATGGCACAGAACGCGACGATGCGGCCCGCTTCGCGCCACACCCGGCACCTGCCGCGCACCCGGCCCTCGGCGTGCGCCCGGATGATTGCCTGCAGGTAGTTGAACTCAGGCTGGCGCCGG
>CAYOCZ010000476.1:0-2743 GCA_964402475.1 uncultured bacterium
CATCCTCACCCCTACCCTCTCCCCCTCAGGGGGAGAGGAAGAAGGTGAGGGGGAACGGACGAAGTAGACGCCCGGGGCGAGCGCACGGACGTCGTTGGCGCCAGACAAGAGGTCCATCACCTTCCGTCCCGCCGCGTCCATCAGCTCCGCCCTGTATGCTGTATGCTGTCTACTGCCTACTGCGCCGAGCACCAGCACGCCGTGGACGATGGTCGGCATGGCGCGAGCCAGAGGTGACGCGGGGTTCTCGTACACGCCGGCGAGGGAGGTGTCCCGAAGCACAAGGATGGCCTGCCCCGCCTGGTCAACAACATACATCTGCCGGTGCTGCGGCACCCACGTAATGTCTCCCGGCGAATCGCCGGCTTCGAGCAAACCAAGGAAGCTATTGGTCCTGCCGTCGACGAGCGACATGCAGCCGTAGTCCGGACTCGTCACCCACATGCGGTCGGCGATTGAGTCGAACGCCATTTCGCTGACCCGCGCAGCGAGCCGAATCTTGGCCTCAAGGCTCATGTCTCGGCAGTCTATCACCGCCAGTTCATCCGAGCCTTCCAGGAGGCAGTAGAGCTTGCTCGACAAACGGTCCAGATAGAACCTCCGTGGATACCCACCGGACTGAACGTACCCCACCACCCATCTTGCCGCGCCATCGACCATGACAATACTGTCTCCTATCCCGCAGCAGACGACGTCCTGGGACGGAATGTAGCACATCTCATGCGCGCTCCGGCCGTAGCCGGAAAGGACAAAGACCGTTCCCGCGACCGTGTCGGCCGCGCAGTCAATCGCGCTGATGAACAGCGAGTCGCCCCGGTATGACGCGCAATAGACCCGGTTCGAGTCCGGGTTACAGACCAGCGCGCTCGGGTATTGCCCGACCGGCACTTCGGCGACCACGCTGTCGCCGGCGCAGTCTATCACGACGACGGTTGACTCGCCCCGATTGCCGGCCCAATAGATGCGGTCCATGGCCGGATTGTAGACGATGGCGGGCGTGGCATCGAAGTTCATCGGCAGCGCCGCCTCAAAGCTGTCGTGGGCACAGTCTATCACCAGCAGAGCGTCGTCGTTGCCTACCCGGGCGCCGTAGTAGAGCTTGTTCGAACCCGAGCTATAGACGGTTGAGCGCAGTCTTGACCCCGGGGTGAAGATCCTCCGCTCCAGGCTGTCCGTTGAGCAGTCTATGACGGTTATCAGCCCACTCCGGTCGTCGCTGCAGTACAACCTGTCCTGCGGTTCGACGTAGCACCCCAGGAGAGGGGCGAAGCTCATCTGGATGGCAGTCACGAGCTCACAACTGGCCGCATCCACCACTGCCACATCAGAGGAGGAACGGCCGCGGATGTAGAGGTGGTTCTGCTGCGGGATGTAGCAGGCCGGGTCCGGGTCATCGGCATCCCCCAGGAAATCGACCCAGCCAACTATCGTGTCGGCGCTCCCGGATATGACCGGGATGGAGCTGTAGCGGTCGGGAAAGCAGAAGACCCGGTTGTCGACTGAGTCGAACAGGAAGAACATCGGGTCGCCGATTGCCAGGTCGAGCGAGGCACGAACCGTATCCGTGTAGCAGTCAATGACGTCGATTCCGCCGTTTTCATTGCCACTGTATACCTTGTTCGAAACCGGATTGTAGCCCAGTGCGAGCGGCCAAGTGCCGACTTCTATCAGCTTGAGCAGGGTATCCGGCCCGGCGTCGAAGACCGCGACCTCTTCGTCTCTGGAAACCGCACAGTAGAGCTTGTTGCTGACCGGGCTGTAGGCCAGCGCCGTCGGATGGTCGCCGACGTCCAGTGACTTGAGCAGGCTGTCGCCGGCGCCGTCTATCACTGCAACCGTGCCCTCGTCATCGGACGGGACATAGACCTTGTTGCCGGCCGGGTTGCAGCAGATCGAGACAAAGTTGTAGTCGGTGCGGCCGATCCAAATGCGGGCGAGGACAGAATCGGTGTTGCAGTCGACCACGGCCACAGTATCGCGCCGAGAACCCGTGAGGCAGTACACCTTGTTCGCCGCCGGGTTGTAGCAGAGCCGCGTCGGATTGCCACCGACATGGAGCTGGGCGAGGACTTGGTGCGTCATCGGGTCGATAACTGATAGCGACTCGCTACCGGACATGTACACCTTGTTCTCATGCGAGTCAAATGCCATGAACATCGGCTCGTCCATGTCTATCCGCGCCACTCGGGCGTGCGTGGACGCGTCAACAACCATGACGCCATCGTCACCCGCGACGTACACGCAGTTGCTGCTCGGCACATAGTAGACGGCCGCCGGCCATATGTCGCCGAACGAGTCCGACAATCCGATGGTCTTCTCAAGCCATTGCCCGCTTGCCGCCGACAGGCAGCAGCAAATTGCCAACAGCACGGCCAAGGGTCGCACGGCCCGGGTGTTTGCGGTGGAGGCCCGATTGCACGGACCACTGACTGGGTAGCGCAACATAGTGCACCTCCCGAAAGGGATAGAACCCCGTACTGAATGGCGCCGGCAGGACCTGCGCAGCGGCTTCCCATTGCGTCGCCGCGCCCGGCGTCGCCGCTATTATTCTAGTCCGCTGGGGAAGAAGTCAATAGGAATCTTCGACAGGCACGGGGTGGGCCTTCGCCAGGCTCTGTGTTCTCTCCGGCCTCTGTGGTTGTCTGTGCTGAGGCTCTCGGCGTCTATTCGTACCGCAGCGCTTCGATCGGGTCGAGGTTCGCGGCACGGCGGGCCGGGTAGTAGCCGAAGAAGATACCGACCA
>CAYOCZ010000477.1:0-2741 GCA_964402475.1 uncultured bacterium
AGATACAACATGGTCTGGCTCGGGCGGTGCGGCGCGGACGATGGAACGTGGCGATTCAGTCTTATCTGACGGCTGCGGTCATCAACCTCAAGCGTCTGGCGAAGACACTTGCCGGGAACCCGCGGCTGCGGCCGGCTGTCGCCGTGCTGACACGCTTGATCGACGGTTTCTGCCGACTACTTGGGCTCAACCCGGCTACAACTTCTACTGCCGCTGTCTGATGGCGCTCGAAGCCGGGTTTCTCAACAGCCCCAATCTGCGCAATCTGCGGATGCTCTCCGTCTCCCGACTTCAGACTTCTGACTTCTGCCTTCTGACTTCTGGCTTCGTTCGGTCATCGGATACCTCCCATTCCAGCCCCGGGCACATTGGAAACATCCTGCCCAAGGCTGCATCGATTACGTAATCACGATACCCAGCGGGGTGAAGAAATCAATACCTAATTCACCAATTCCTAATTCCTATAAGAGATTGTAATTGCAGGAGATAGCAACTGATCCTCAACCTCAACCTTGAGATGGTCCTGCCAGGGTAAGTAAACATCCGTTTACCGTGGGTTTACGCAACTCCCCGCTTCTATAGTCTTGGGATCAGATGGCTTTGTGGGAGATGTTTCACTGGATTACCGTATTTCAACGTCCGTTGAAATAGGCTATATTAGTGAATCATTGACATCCGTTCACCAAGGCCTATACTTTCAGCGTTTGCTGAAATAGGCATATATCATGAAAGTCATCTCAGGTGTCGACGTAGAGACTGGATTGAAGGAAGCAGCCAAGAAACTCTTGGACCTCCAATCTGGCCTGCAACTCCTGTCGTTCAACCCTCAAGTTGGCATCGGCGCGCAGGACCGCCGGGCTGATGCTACAATTCAGGTTGCGACCCCGGCCGGGGAACAATACACGCTCGTGGTCGAAGCCAAGTCCTCGGGTGAACCGCGAATTGCCCGGCTGGCTGCCAGCCAACTCCGAGCACTCATTGGTTCAGCACCTCTGTCATACGGCGTGTTCGTTGCCCCCTACGTTTCGGAAGCGACCCGACGCGTCTGCCGGGAAGACGGTATCGGTTTCATAGACCTATGCGGCAACTGTCTGCTCGCGTTCGACGGCGTGTACATCAGCATCGAAGGCAGGCCGAACCTGTTTCGTACTGGACGGGGACTCAAATCGTTGTTCGCGCCCAAGGCGAGCCGGTGTGTTCGGACAGTGCTGGCCGTGCCAAGCCGCGAATGGCGCGTGAGGGATCTGGCGGCCGAGGCCAAGGTGAGCCTGGGTCAGGCGTTCAACGTCAAGACCGTGCTGCTCAACGCCGAGCTGGCCGGTGAATCGGGCAAAGGTCCAACCCGGCGCTTCCGGCTGGTTAAGCCGGAGGAACTGCTGCTCGAATGGGCGGCGAACTACTCCTACACTAGGAACTCTCGCACCGGCTACTACTCGTTCGACGACACCCGTACTCTTGAACGACGATTGGCGGAGTACTGTCGCACCAACAACGTCACCTATGCGTTCACGCTCACCTCGGGCGCCGCCCTGGTGGCGCCGATGCTGCGTTACGACACAGCATTTGCCTACGTGGCGGGAAAGCAGGACGGACTCCGTTCGGCGCTCGGACTCAAGCCGGTAGAGACCGGACCGAACCTCATTCTGCTTGAGCCGTACGATGAAGGTGTCTTCTATGGCGCCCGGGATATCGGCCTGGAAGTCCGCGCCAACGAAGTCCCGCCCGCCTCGGCCGACAGGGTTGTGTCCGACGTACAGCTTTTCCTGGACCTCAAGAGCTACAAGCCTCGCGGGGAGGAAGCGGCGAGCTTCCTGCTTGAGCAGAAACTGAGACCCGGATGGCGGTAGAGTATCCACCGCGCGAGGTATTGGCCTGCCGGATGGCGATGATCGAGGTATTCACCGTCCTTGGCGAGTACCGCGAGCAGATTGCCTTGGTCGGCGGCTGGATTCCGCCCCTGCTCGTCCCGGAAAGCGCGAAGCTCCATACCGGCAGCCTGGACATAGATCTTGCCGTGGACACGAACCGCATCGGTGACGACGTGTATCAGACCATTCGAGATGCCCTGCTCCGGCAAGGATACCAGCAAGACGACCAGCCGTTTCAGTTTATCCGCTTCGTGCCGGTTGATGGCGGCGAACCAGTCAGAGTCAAAGTAGACTTCCTTGCCGGCGAGTACGGTGGCACGGCCGACAAGCACCGCACCCAGCCGGTGCAGGACTTGCGGGCGCGTAAGGCGCGGGGTTGTGATCTCGTCTTCGACCACACGGTCGCAGTGCGGATTGCAGGCGCGATGCAGAATGGGGCCCAAAACGAAGTCCCGATAAAGATCGCCGGGCCGATACCGTTTCTCGTGATGAAAGGGATGGCGCTCTGGAACCGAATGAACCAGAAGGACGCCTACGACATCTACTGGCTTGTTAGGTACTACCACGGCGGGATTGAGGCACTCGCGGCCGAATTCACGCCGACCCTGGACAATGCGCTTGTCGTCGAAGGACTGGCCAAAATCAGGAGCAAGTTCCGGACTGTTGACGCCATCGGCCCGGTGTGGGCTTCACAAGTCCCGTCACCTAGTGCCGGCGAACCGGCTCAGATAGCCCGGGATGCCTTCGAGCGCGTCAACGCTCTCCTCGACCGGCTTCACATCAGGCCTTTCGAAGACTGAGTTCCGCACCGCCGAGCAGGCGCCGGGGACACATCCGCGACGCGTCCCCGCGTCGCTCCGTGGACGTGTCCCC
>CAYOCZ010000478.1:0-2741 GCA_964402475.1 uncultured bacterium
AACAATCATTCCGGCTTCAATGTAGCCCGGTAGTGGACTCATGTCAAGCGGCGCAAGTGCGCCGGTCGTCGGTTTGGATGGAGGTCTTGTGAGAGAGGCTTTCCGAAAGCCTGTCCAATAGCTGGTCAGGTAGCTTGACCAGTAGCTGGTCCAGTAGCTAGACCAATAGCTGGTCCAGGAGTTTGTCCAATTGCGGGTCCAGTAGCTTGACCAATAGCTGGTCCAGGAGCTTGTCCAATTGCGGGTCGAGTAGCTTGACCAATGGCTGGTCTAGTAGCTTGTCCAGTAGCGGGTCTAGTAGCTTGTCCAATAGCCTGTCCAATAGTCTACCCAAGGCACCCCGGGATGCTGACTCAGCGTCCGGGGGACGGTGGTTGCCGAGGGCCGAACGGAGTCAGAAGGCAGAATGCAGAAGGCAGAAGCGCGAACGAAGAGCCGGAGCAAGTCAAAGGCCGAGAGCCAAGGCGACAGAGGACGGCAGATTGACGTGGTGCGGTTCCGTTCATTCACCTAAGCGCTTCAGACGCGAGCTGCCGTATCCATATGTTGTGGTCGGGCACGGCCGGAACCACAATCGGCCCTGCCCGGGGAACAGCCCCCAGATTACCCGGGGGATAGCCTTCGAAGAGCCGCTTGAGGGTCCGAAGCAATAGCCAAAGTCAGGATTCCTGCGAGCTTAGACGAGCGGGATGATGGCGGGTCTGGAACGAGGTCAAGGTTCAGGTTAAGGTTGAGATTTGGGAAAAGGGCCAAGTTGAGACCCGAGTTGAGGTCAGGGTTGAGATACAGGTGAAGACCCAGGTTGAGGTTAAGGTTAAGGTCCACGTCAGCATACGCTGAGAGATACGATGCGGGATACGGTAAGCGGTACGAGGAGATATACGGTGCAAGACCAGGCGCAAGACGCGAAGCGCTGGCGCAGGAGGCGGCAGTGCTGATTGCGGAGTGGGTGGCGCGGGGCCTGACGCAGTCGGTGCTGCAGTCCATCCGCACCGATGTCTTCAACGTGGCAGCGCCGGCTGCTCCTTGATTTCGTCCCAAGACCCGGCGGAAAACAGGGGACAGTCCCTGGGAGTCGCACAGGGCCCTGCGAAGGGACAGTCCCCATTTTCCAAGGCGCGGGACAGTCCCCGTTTTCCGCACGTGCACCTGTGACCCCTTGGGGCGAAATCTGGCTCGGTCTGCACTGCGGGCGGGGTCCCGCTGCCGGACTCCGCCCGCGCGGGCTGGGCAGGCGCAAGAGAAGCGGGAGGCGTGACGCCTCCCGCGGTTGTCGAGAGAGAATTGCTATGCGAGCAGCGAGCGGGCGATGACGATGCGCTGGATTTCCGAGGTGCCTTCGTAGATCTCCATGCACTTGGCGTCGCGGAAGTAGCGCTCGACCGGGTAGTCCTTGGTGTAGCCGTACCCGCCGTAAATCTGCACAGCTTCCCGTGTCACCGCGACCGCGGTTTCGGCGGCGAGGAGCTTGCACATCGCCGATTCCTTGTTGAACCGGGTCTTGCCCGAATCCTTCTGGTGCGCGGCGTAGTAGACGAGCATCCGGGCCGCGAGGATGCTGGTCGCCATGTCGGCGAGCTTGGCCTGGATCATCTGGAATTCGCAAATCGGCTTGCCGAACTGCTTCCGCTCTTTGGAGTAAGTAATCGACTTCTCCATCGCGGCTTGGGCGATGCCGACCGCCTGGGCGCCGATGTCGATTCGCGAGACGTCGAGGGTGCCGAGGGCGACCTTGAAGCCCTGGCCCACACCGCCGAGGACGTTACCGGCCGGCACTTCGCAGTCGTCGAACATCAGCTCGCAGTTGGCGGTGGCGCGCAGGCCGAGCAGGTCCTCGTGCTTGCCCAGCGTGAAACCCTTGGCGTCGCGGTCGACGATGAAGCCGGTGATGCCTTTTGTCCCTGCCGCCGGGTCGGTTTTTGCGAAGACGATGAAGACCTGGGCCACACCGGCGTTGGTGATGAACCGCTTGGAGCCGTTCAGGATGTACTTGTCGCCCTTGAGCACGGCCGTGGTTTCCATGGCGGCCGGGTCGGACCCGGCATTGGGCTCGGTCAAGCCGAACGCGCCGAGGAGTTCGCCGGTGGCCATCCGCGGCAGGTACTTGTCTTTCTGTGCGTCGGTGCCCCAGTTGACGATGGGCCAGGCCACGAGGGAGTTGTGAACCGCAACTATGACCCCGGTCGAGGCGCAGCCGCGCGAGACCTCCTCGATGGCAATCGCGAGCGAGAGGAAGTCGAATGCGGCCCCGCCGTACTTCTCGGGGATGGTCATAGATAGCATCCCCAGCTCGGCCATCTTCTTGATGGTCTCGTGCGGGAACTCGCCCTTCTCGTCAACCTCGGCGGCCTTTGGTTCGAGTTCCTTGGTGGCGAACTCCTTTGCCATGTTGTGTACCATCAACTGGTCATTTGTGTAACTCAGGTCCATCGATACCTCCGGTGCATCCTAACAGGCTTCTTTGGCTTCCTTGATAACTTCCTTGGCGATAATTGTGCGCATCACCTCGGACGTGCCCTCTCCGATCTCACCGAGCTTGGCGTCGCGGTAGGCCCGGGCGACCGCGAGGTCGTCCGAAAGGGCCGGGTAGCCGATTGCGTCAATCGCGACGCCGCAGGCCCAGGTCGCAACTTCCGAGGCGAAAAGCTTGGCGAAGGCGCACTCCTTGTCCACGCGCACGTCTGTGTCCTTGATCTGGGCTGCGTTGTAGACGAGGAGCCGCGCCGCCTCGACCTGCATGG
>CAYOCZ010000479.1:0-2726 GCA_964402475.1 uncultured bacterium
CGGAAGTGCAGTCTTCTACACTATGAACTAGGAACTGGGGACTATGAACTCGCGCAGTTGGCGCGACGGCAGGGGAGACGTGTCAGATGGCCAGGCGGAATTGAGTATCGTGTTCCCGAAATCCCCCCTCTGGAATCGAATAGTCCATTCTCGCCTACTGTCCCAGACTCTCCGTCGCCCCTTTGGTCTTCATTCCGGGCTTCGCATTCGCCACGTACCGATCCAGCCACTCGGTCATCTCCCAGAGCATGTGCATCACCGACTCTCGGCCGCGATACCCGTGGCTCTCGTGCGGCAGCATCACCAAGCGCACTGTCGCGCCGTGGCCCTTCAGAGCACCATATAGCCGTTCACTCTGGATGGGGAGGGTGCCCGAACTGTTGTCCATCTCGCCGTGGATCAAGAGCAGAGGCTCGTTGATCTTATCCGCATGCAGGAAGGGCGACATCGCGAAGTAGGCCCCGGGGGCTTCCCAGAACGTCCGCTCCTCCCTCTGGAATCCAAACGGTGTCAGTGTGCGGTTGTACGCGCCGCTCCGCGCGATCCCGGCTGCGAACAGGTCGGAATGTGCGAGAAGGTTGGCGGTCATGAATGCACCGTACGAATGTCCGCCGATCGCGGTGCGGTCGCGGTCGGCGACGCCCCGCTTCACGACCTCGTCAACGGCCGCCTGCGCCCCGGCCACCAACTGCTCGACGTGCGTATCGTTGGGCTCCACATTGCCCTCTCCGACAATCGGCAGCGACGGATTATCCAGGACTGCGTAGCCATGCACGAGCCAGTAGAGGGGGGAGTGCGTACTGATGCGCACGAACCGGTAGGGTGAGCCGGTGACCTGTCCGGCGGCGGCGGCGCTCTTGAACTCGTGAGGGTACGCCCACATCAGCATCGGCAGCGGGCCGTCGGTCTCTGCCGAGTACCCGGCCGGAAGATAGAGCGTTCCCGTCAAGGCGACCCCGTCGGCGCGCTCGTAGCGAATCATCTCCTTCTGCACGTCCAGCAGCTGGGGCGTGGGATGAGAGAAACGGGTCACGCGCCGCAGGCTGTCGTTCCCGAGGGTGCGCACGTAGTAGTTCGGGACTTCACTCACGCTCTCCCGGCGAGTGAGAATCTCCCGCTCCGTGACATCCAGGATTGAGACAGCTCGCTCGTAGCAGGGAGCCTCCGACCGGAACAGACGGTTGGTCTCTTTGGTCTCGATGTCGAATTCATCGAGAAACGGACGGTCCCCCTCGGGCGAGGCTCCATCGCCACGGAGGAAGATGGTCTTCCCGTCGTTCGCGGTGACCATCAGCGAAGCCCCGTTGTCGACACTCATCATCATCGGCTTGCCCGGGTCGCTGTAACGGTCCTCGTACGAGTAGTCCATCATTAGACGCGGTGCTTTCTCCGGCGCTCCCGGCTCAACCGCCCAGACCCGGAGCCTGCGGGTAGCCCACCACCATTCCGAGGTGAGGGCCAGTTCGTCGTCGGACCAGCGAAGCTCGTGAAAGCGCAGGCCGAACGTCACCAGGGGAACCGGTTCTCCCTCAAACGGAGCCTCTAGCATGCAGATCCGGTCGCGCTCGTCCGCTTCGGAGCCGGCATCGCCGCCGTCGAGCGCCTCAGCCCAGTACAGCGTTGCATCGGCGTCCTGGCGCCAGTCCACCGCGCGCGGCCCGGTCGGCACCGACGAGAAGGCGATTGGCACACTGTCGGCCAGCGGCAGGTCAGCGAGTTGCTTCACCACGTTTCCATCGGCGTCCCACACCTCAATGCGCCGGGGGAAACGATAGTAGGGCACGGAGTACGAGAATGGCCGGCGGAACGTCTCCACCAGGATGTACTTCCCGTCAGGCGATGGTGTCACGCTCCAGATCATCCCCTGCTGCCCGACCGGTTGCTCCTTACCGTCAAGACCGATGCGAACGATGCGGGTTGAAAGGCAGTGTTCGAACAGCCGTTCGTCGTACGGGTTCTTCAGCATGTCCTGGTAGGTGCGTGCGGGACGCCTGCCGCCGATGTTCTCCTGTATCGCCGGACCGCTCGGCACGGTGGGTTCGGGCGGCGCTTCACCACGGCTGGAAGGAATGGTCTTGGCGACGATCGTCCTGCTGTCGGAGACCCACTCGTACGGGCGGCCGATTGCGGCATTGAGGGCCCTGTACGTCCGCTTCCGCGCCTGCCCGGTGTTCAGGTCGGCGGCCCAAAGCTCGACCTGTCCCCCGTTCGTTATGGTGAATGCGATCCACTTCCCATCGGGCGACCAACTGACATAGCTGATCTTGGGGTCGGGCGGGAGGCCGGTCACGTCCCTTTCGCGGCCATCGGCAACCTGCAGGAACTTCAGACCCCTGTAGTACCATCCCCGGCTGGGACCGTTTGTCCGCGGATTGATGCGCAACCCGCCGAGCCGCAACTCCGGCTGCGACACCACGTCAATTCCCGGCAACCCCCGGCGCAGGCGCAGGACCATATGCTCACCGGTTGGGCTCAGTAAGACCGACGGCGTCTTCGGTGCGTCCGCCAGCGCGGCAATCTCCTCAGGCGGTATCTGATAGACCAGGTCCGTCTGACCAAATGCTGTCATTGTGGGCAGAAGCAACAGCACGATCGCAGAACTGAGAGCGAGAGCCTTCATGTGTCGGGGCCACCTATGTCCGGATCTCATCAGGGGGATTTCGGGGACACAATTACTGGCTTAGGTGTCAAGCCGTGCGTTACTGCCTCGCTTTCGTCTGCTGAAG
>CAYOCZ010000480.1:0-2725 GCA_964402475.1 uncultured bacterium
ATCGAAGTCATGCAGCCGAACTTGGCCATATACGAGTCCCAGACACCTTATCCGGCATCCCCGGCGCGATGGACCGGGACGAGCCATAGGAATGGGAGTCTGGGTACAGGTACGGTTTTCCTCGGCGGAAAGCCGAGCCAGTCCCCTCATGATTCGACCTTCGTACAAGTGCTTGTCCATCCGGTTCGGTACGTCGGGGCGGAGCAGAGGCTGGAGGTGTGTCGAGAGGTCAAGGTTAAGGTTGAGGCTGAGGGACAAGCTGGCGGGCTCGGGACACGATCCGGATTGTCGGACAATCCAGTCATGTCCCTTGGCGGGTTTGAGTACGTCATCGTCACGGGCGCGGGTTTGGACACGGTGTTCCATCGACTGGCAGACTGGAAGACGCAGAAGGGCGTGCCGGCGGTTGTGCGCACCGTTGACTGGATATACGCGAACTACACGGGCCGGGACCAGGCTGAGCAGTTGCGGAACTATGTGAAGACGCTTCCGGACTCGGGCGTGAAGTACGTTCTGCTGGCCGGCGACGTGACCGTGGTGCCGTTCCGCAAGGCGTTTGCGATGAACTGCGAGTGGGGTTCGATGCAGCGGGAGGACTCGCTGCCGTGCGACCTCTATTTCGCGGACCTGCAGGGCTCGTGGGACGCGAACAACAACAATGTGTTCGGCGAGGTAGACGATTCAGTTGACCTCTACGCGGACCTGAGCGTGGGCCGTGCGCCGGTGAACGACGTGACGCAGGCGCAGACGTTTGTGCGCAAGGTGATTGACTACGAGCACGGTACGGTGACGGGCTATCAGAACAAGGGTCTGTTCTTCGCCGAGATTCTGTGGCAGAGCCCATACACTGACATGGGCGTTCACAAGAACCGGATGGAGCAGCAGTCGTTTGTGTCGGCGTACAACGTGACCAAGCTGTACCAGAGCCTTAGCAACGAGACGCGCGAGGCGGTGATGCAGGCGATGCGCGAGAACCAGAACTTCATGAACCACGACGGCCACGGCTGGATTGACGTGATGCAGTGCGGCGGGTCCGCGAACCGGATGCGCACCGCCGACGCGGACACGATAACCAACTCCGGTCCGGGCATTCTCTATACCATCGGCTGCTGGACGACCGCATTCGACTTCACGAGCATCGGCGAGGCGTTTGTGACGAACCCGAACGGCGGCACGGTCGCAACCATCGGCAATTCGTCCTACGGCTGGGGCTCGCCCGGCAACCCCGGCTTCGGATACTCAGACAAGTTCGACAACCACTTCTGGCACGCAATCACAAGTCAGGGCGTCTACCGCGTCGGGGACGCTCTGAACGCGGCCAAGGAGTACTACGCCCCGTTCTCTCATGGTGAGAACGTCTATCGCTGGCACCAGTACCAGCTCAACCTGATGGGCGACCCAGAGATGCCGGTCTGGACCGCGCTGCCCGAACCGCTCGACGTACTAGGACCGACCTCGGTCGGCGTCGGGCAGGGACGGTACCTCTTCTCGGTGACGCGTTCGGGCGCGCCGGTCGCGGGCGCGCTGGTGTGCCTCGCCTGGCCGGGGCAAGTCTACAGCCGTGGCCTGACTGACGACGCCGGTCGGGTCTGGATCGACGCGGAGCCAAAGACACCCGGCCGGCTGACTCTGACTGTGACCGCGCACAACTACCTGCCCTGGGAAGGCCAGGTGGGATGCGACAGCGGCGACTACGTCAACTTCGCAAGCTGGCGCGTGGATGACCGCGCGGGCAATGGTGATGGCATTGCCAACCCGGGCGAGACGCTGGCGCTGTCGTTCACGCTGCGCAACACCGGCAACGCTGCGTCCTGTTCCGTCACCATCAGGCTGTATGCCCTTGACACCTTGGTGACAGTGCTCGAGTCGGAGGTAGGAGCGCCGGTCATCGAACCGGGCGATTCAGTGTCTGTTGACCCTGGCTTTCGGGTTGCCGTGGCGGCGGCTGCCGGCGACGGCGCGGCGGTGAAGTCCAGGCTCGAATTCTACGGCTGCACTGTGATCAGGACGTTCTTTCCGGTATTGCAGACCGGCAAGCCCGTTCTTGCGACCGACAGAACCCGGCTGCACCGGACGTTGGTGCCGGGCATGACCAGCGGCCTCAGCGTGAGGCTCGAGAATCGCGGGCACGGGTTTGGTCATTCGACCTGGTGCCGGCTGGTCTCACTCGACAGCTTCGTTGCCGTTGCGAAGGACAGCGCAGACTATGGCGAAGTCCTGCCGCTGTCTTGCGGCAGCGGCGACAGCTTCGCGGTTACGGCGTCAGGCACGTGCCCGACCGGCCACGTTGCGTTGATGGAACTACAGGTGAACGCAGGTGGTTTCAGCGGGCGAGATACGTTCAAGCTGCTCGTCGGCGACTGTGGATTTGCCGACGACATGGAATCGGGCGAGGCGAAGTGGACCCACGCCGGTATCGGCGACCTGTGGCATCGTACGTCCTACCGCACGCACTCCGGCGAGTATGCGTGGTACTGCGGAGACGAAGGGTCGCGGCTGTACAGCAACGACATGGATGCCTGGCTGCTGACGGTCCCGTTTGCCGCTCCTGAGGGCTGTACGCTCCGGTTCTGGCGCTGGTTCAAGACTCCGAACTACGGAGTTGACGGCATTCGCGTCATCGTTATGCGCGGTGCGGCGGAAGATACCCTCGACTTCCTCGGAAGCGGCGGCGCGCTCGGGGAAACGGGGACTGTACCGCGCGTCCTCGCGCTCCGAGGGACTG
>CAYOCZ010000481.1:0-2712 GCA_964402475.1 uncultured bacterium
TTCGGGCACACCCGGCCCGCAGGCAGCGGCCAATCGGCAAACGATGGGGGAGAGGAACTGAGGGATCGAGGGACAAAGGAATCGAGTGGTTGAGTCCGAAACTGGTAACTGGATACTGGAACCTGGTCACTCGCGGCCAAAGGCCGCGTCAATCTGCAATCTGCAATGCCTATTGGTGGGCGGGCGGAATCTGCCAAGATGTCCCGAAGCTTCTCGTAATCACGTGCCTGTCCCTAGTTCCCCAACACCTTGACGCGCTTCGGACTAGAAATTGGGGAAGTGTCCCTCTTTTCCCCGACGGCTTACGGCCTACGGCTCGCGGTTCATCATAATGAACCGCGTGACACGGGCAGCAGATTGAATGTTTGGAGTCAGGGGTCCGCTACTGCGAACTAGGAACCAAGAACTGATAACTCGCGCCGTTGGCGCGTTGGCAGGGGAGATGCCGTCCTTAATCTGCAATCGCCAATCTGCAATCTGAAATGCCTATGGGCGCTCGCTTCGGAATCCGAACCGTCGTGGCACCGAAGCTCATCTGACGTGCTTCTGATTGGGAATTGGGGTCCCTGAGAGTTCACGGCCTGAAGCGTGCGCAGGCCGCGGGTCGGCGTCAGGGCGCCAGGCGGACGTTGACGGCCCGCCAGGTCTCCGCCCCCAGCGGGCGGTAGAAGGAAGGTGCTGCGTCAAAGATGACCTCTCTGCCCGGCTCGACTTGCTCCGGCGTGTCGGCGAGCGCGCAGGCAACCACGGATCCGTTCGCCATACGGACGGCCCACTCGTCGGACTGAACCTGCAGCGTTCCGTGAAACCCGTGCCTGACTCGTCGTGTGTGGTCCACGTCGCGCCGGAGCTCAATGTGCCTGCTGGCCTCGCGACTCCAGACCTCCAGGCATTCACGGAGTGCCTCCGGTCTGTGAGAGTAGCTCCTGCCCGCTTCGCCGCATCCGACCTCGGCCGCGGCATGCAGGGCATGGAACCGGTACGGGACTGTCCAGCCGCGGTCGCGGAACTCCTTGAGCACGGCGCGCAGTTGCTTGAGAGCGATGCCGGTCCACCCGATTCTGATCATCAGGTCCGAGAGTTCAATCATTATCAGGCCGGTCTGGCCAGGGTCGCGGCCCCAGAGTAGCGCCCGGCAGAGGAGGACGATCGCTGCCCGGATGTCACCGAGGTCGCTCAGCAGCCGGGCGGCCTCGACGAAAACCCGGCGCGGCGGCCTGTCTCTGTGGCTGAGTTCGGCGTAAACCGCGAGGGCATCGTGCGGGCTGTCGAGCATGAGGTAAGCGCTAAGCCTGTGCTGCAGGAACTGGTCGCGCTCGGACGCAGGTACTTCCGGCATCCGGTAGAGCAGGTCCAGTGCCTCTGCGGCCCGGCCGGTCTCGAGCAGCATCTTCAACATGCAGTCATACCACGATGCCTGCGGGCTCATTGCGCCGTCTCGTCCGGGGCGCAGGGCCTTGCGGAGCAGCGCCGGGTCGGACTCAGCCGCCCAGGCCTTGACCATGTCCCAGCGCCGGGCCCGGACGGCCTCTTCCATCACGGCGAGCGCTACCAAGGGCATCGCCCATTGCAGGAGCGGGTCGCGCAGTGCCTGGGTGCAGTCCGCGAGCTTCTCCAGCGCGCAATCGGGATCATGGCGGAGGAACCGGCCCTGAAGCCATGTCCTCTGAACCTGTCGAAGGCAGCACGGAGAATCAGGGAACATCCGGCTCAGCTCGTCGGCGAGCGACAGAGCTTCGGTGTGGCAGCCAAGCCGGCGCAGACATCTCAGGTACGCGGCTCCGTCTTCCGGTTCGCGGCTGTCGTCCCAGAGGTGGGCATAGGTGGCCGCGGCAACTCTCCAGTTTCCGGCCCTCGACTGATCCTGCGCGGCGCGCCGGCGTCGGTCCAGGGAAGCCTGCTCTCCGGTGCTTGCAGCCATCGAGAATCTTGTAGCGGAATCCGGGCCGCGTGTCAATTCCTGCGGCACGGTGGTCGGACCGTGTGACCGTTCTCTCAGCCGTTAGCCGCCAGTTCATTGCAGTGCACCGCGTGACATGGGCAGCAGTGGCCGACGACTGGGGGAGGGACCAAGGACTAAGGACGAAGGACTCGCGGCGAAGCCGCGGTAATCTGCAGTCGACAATCAACGGGGGAGACGGATCGAGAGATCGAGGGATAGAGGGATAGAGGGATCGAGTGGCCGGAAGCCACCAGCGGTCTGGCCTTCTGTCATTGAGGTCATTCGGGCTTCAATCGTCATTCGTGCTTCGGATTTCGAGATTGCCCGCTCGCGGGCCTCAATCTGCAATCTGGAATCTGGAATCTAGGATGAAATGGCTCGCGGCCAACGGCCGCGTCAATCTACAATGCCTCTGGGTTGGATGTCCCGAAGCTTCTCGGAGTAGGATGCCTGTCTCCAATCCCTGTAAGAAAAGCCCCGCCTCAGAGGCGGGGCAACTACTGCTCGGGCTGGTGCTGAGGCAATATATAGGGATGGTATATCATGAGCTTGTCGCCCATGCGTGGCATCCAGTTGGTCCTCAACCAAAGCCGAGCGTCCACATTATGGGGCAGCCCACCCGCGATGTCAAGCGGCACCGCGCGTCGGCGTTGCTGGGGACTAGTTCAGGGAGAATGCGGAGGTGTCCCTCTTCTTCCCCGGCTCACGGATTGCGCTGCGGTCCGGACTCAGGACATAGGTAACAGGTTATTATCAGGACATAGGTAACA
>CAYOCZ010000482.1:0-2706 GCA_964402475.1 uncultured bacterium
ACGGACGGACTTCCTCAACACGGTCGACCTCGACCTGGGATACTGACTCCTTTGCAGAAATTCTTCGCACATTGACATTATCCTGGCGGTCAGCTAGCCTAGTACTGTGAGATACGCGCTGTGTGCGGCAGCGCTGATGCTGCCGGCCTTGATGTTCGGCCAGCAGTACGACCACGTCGTGGTCACGGCCGATTCGTTCGTGAACTGCTTCGCGCCGCTGTGTAGCTACGTCGAGGGCAGCTTGGGGTTGAACGACACGGCTGTGACGGTTGAGGATATCTATGCGCAGCACACGGGCCGCGACAACCAGGAGAGGATTCGCAACTTCATCAGGTACGCGTACTCCAACTGGGGCACGACCCACGTGCTCCTGGGCGGTGATGTCGATGTCGTGCCCTGCCGTTACTGCTTTGTCCAGCGCAGCAGCAAGTCCGACAACATCCCCTGCGACCTCTACTACTCGGACCTCGACCGCGATTGGGATGCCAATGACAACAGCGTTTTCGGTGAACCGGACGACTCGGTGGACTTGCGCCCGGACGTATTCCTGGGACGCGTACCTGCCTCGTCTACCTCGTCGGTGGACCTCCTCGTGGATAAGGTTCTCACCTACACGGCCGACCCGAACGCGCCCTACCTGCGCAACGTCTTCCTCAACGGCTTTGACCTCTATCTTGACCCGGTGATATACGGTGAGATTGCCTGCGAGTTCTACGACACGACACTGATTCCGTCGAGCATGAGGCCCTGCACCAAGGTCTACGACTCCTACACGGGAGACCACAAGGCCGCGACGCTCGCCGCGCTCAACCAGGGCCCGCACATCTGGGTCCACGCCGACCACAGCGATTGGAACTGCATGGGTGTCGGCTGGACAAACCACCGCGTCGTGCTCTCCAATTCGGAACTCGCCGGACTCACCAACGGACCGGACTACACCGTAATGATGTCGATCGGGTGCGACGTCGGCGCGTTCGATTCGTCGGACTGCGCGGCCGAGAACTTCATCAACGCGCCGGACGGCGGGGGTGTGGCGGTGCTGGCCAACTCGCGGGCCGGACTGCTCATGGGGCCGGACTGGCACCACACGGCTTCGTTTCTGCAGGCTGAGTATACGCTTGCCGAGCTGTTCGCCGAGCCAGAGCACGCAGCGCTTTCGGTCCTCGCGGCCGTGCAGTCTCGCATTGCACCGTTGGCTGAGACGAGCGCAGTTTACCGCTGGTGCCAGTACGCCTATTCGTTGCTCGGCGAACCCGCCATGCCCGTGTGGATACCGGCAGGGGCTGGGGTTGGGGCAAACCCCAAGACGCTAGCCGCAAGCCCCGAGCACGGCCCGACCATCGTCCGCGGCGTGCTGTTCCTGAACAGCGACCGGGGACCGAAGACCGGGGACCGGCCAGCGCTACTCGATATCAGCGGGCGGAGGTTGATGGAGCTGCATCCCGGTGCGAACGACGTCCGGCACCTGAGCCCGGGCGTGTACTTCGTCAGAGGAAATGATTCCGAGATTCAGGGGTTCGAGGGTTCAAGCCGTCAGCCGTCAGCCGTCCACAAGATGGTGATTGCGAGGTAACAGATGGCACCCTTCGTATCCATGCTGCTGGCCGTCCTTGTGCAAGCCGGGATACCCTCCGACTTCAGCTTCGGGGCCATCCCCGAGGACATGGACACCATCGCGTGGGTCCACAAGGTAACCGAAGTGCCGGTCGCCGACGGCAAGCCGTGCGCGGACACGGTTCACTACGTCGACCTTTCGGACGAGATGCCGCCGGTCGGCAACCAGCACTGGCAGAACTGCTGCACCGCCTGGGCGTTCGGCTACTACCACCGGACGCACGTCGAGTTCCTCGAGCGGGGCTGGGACCTTGCCGACGCGAACCACCAGGGCGCCCCGGCATTCATCTACAATCAGATCAACCGCGGGACGAACGGGAGTTCCACTTTCAGCCGAGCGATGGCGCTGATGTGCGAGCAGGGCTGCGGTACGATGGCCGACTGCCCATATGACACCCTTGACTGTCTGACCTGGCCGACCGAGCAGGCGTACCTGAACGCGATGATGTTCCGGGCCGACAGCGCGTTCTGGTTTGACGTCCGCGACTCCAGTTTCGTCAACCTCATCCGCCAGCACCTCGCCAACGGCAATACGTGCGTGACCGGCATCGTCATCTACGACAATTTCTGGCACATCAGCGACTATAATAACATCTACACCCTGGCCGACATGCAGGGCAGCCCGATTTCGGGGCACGCGGTGACCATCGTCGGGTATGACGATACGATGAGCACGCGTGACGGGTCGGGGGCGTTCCGGCTGGTCAACTCGATGGGTACCGCCTGGGGCGACAGCGGCTACTTCTGGATGTCTTACCAGGCGACCGCGGACATGCGGATTGTCTACGGCTACGCATGCTACGTGACCGACCTCATCGACTACGAGCCGGTGCTCATCGGTACGGTGCGGTTCAACCACCCGACGCGCGACCGAGTCGGAATCAGGTTCGGGGTCGGCACGCCGGAGGGCAGCCTGTGGCACAAAGACTTCCGGTCGTGGCGGGCCGCGGTCACCGACCATCAGTTCCCATACCGGCGCATCCCGTTCGACCTCACCGACGGCGCGCCGTGGCTCACCGGCGAAAAGGACACGCTCCACGTCGCCTGCGTTGATGACACCGCCGACGGCCGCACCGGGTATGTCAACCTCTT
>CAYOCZ010000483.1:0-2701 GCA_964402475.1 uncultured bacterium
GGACGGGGCCAGCTTCTGGTCCTGCCCCAGCGCATCGCCGCCCGCAGGCGCAACTTCGAGTTCTACCAGCAGGCGCTGGGTGACCTGCCGGGCATTGAGTTTATGCCCGAGGCGCCGTTCGGCAGATGTACGCGCTGGCTGACCTGCCTGACGATTGATTCCAAGGCATTCGGCGCGACCGGGGATGACGTGCGGCTTGCTCTGGAGAAGGAGAACATCGAGGCCCGGCCGCTATGGAAGCCGCTGCACCTGCAGCCGGTGTTCAAAGATTGCCGGGTGAGAGGCGGTGAAGTGTCGGAGCGGCTGTTTGAGAAAGGCCTCTGCCTGCCCAGCGGGTCGGCGTTGACCGAGCAGGACCTCGAACGTATCTGTGCGGTGGTCAAAAAGGTCCACAAGACGACTCGGAGCCGGACCCGGAATCTACGGATGGCCTTCCCCGGCTCGGATTGACCGCGGGAGTTGACCCACTAGAATTGTTGCAGAGCTGGAGCGACACCGAGGTGTCTCGATGTGTTGCCGGCGCGCCTCTCAGTCGGAAACAACTACTGCCAGGGAGGAAACGATGAGGAAGAAGACACTGCTGGCGGCACTCATCCTGCTGCCGTTGCTTGCGCTGGGGTCCCAGCGCGTGATGGTCAATGAGGAGTTGACCAGGGCTCAGGGCTGACCGTATTGTCCAGGCGCAGCCCGTGGGCTGTGGGAGCTGCAGTCTGCAGCTTTCGATTCGGTGGTGACAATCAGCTATCACTCCGGCGACGCGTTTCAGAACACGTCGGCAAGGACCCGGTTCGCTTTCTACGGCGTTTCCGGCACGCCGTACGTCGAGCTTGACGGCGATCACCAGGTCGTCGGTGGCATTACGAACGGAACGATGTACCCGGTGTACCGGGAGTGCTTCGATACACACAAGAGCGTGCCCAGCCCGCTCGAAATCGACCTGACCTGCACGTACGACTCGACGAACAGGCAGGGACGGCTCGAGATCAAGGTGAAGAACACGACCGGGATCGACGTGAGCGGGCAGTTGCAGGTCGCGCTCTGCGAGAGCCACATCTACTACGTGTGGTACGGTCTCGACAGCCTGCACCACGTTGAACGGAACATGCTGCCCGACGCCGCGGGCGAGGCGGTAGCCATCCCGGCCAACGACTCCATCACCAAGACCCGCGACTTCACGGTCGACCCGGCATGGGTCGCGCGGAACTGCGACTTCGTCGTGTTCGTCCAGAACAACTCGACCAAGGCGATGTACCAGGGAGCAAGCATCGGCGTGTACCAGGTGCCGGCGCTGGAGTATCGCGGGTACCAGAGCGCGTACGCCGAGCCGGGAGCGGACGTGAACCTGACGGTCGGGCTCGTGAACCGAGGGACAGGCGCGGCAGACTCGGTGAGCGCGGTGCTCTCGACGTCGGACCCGGATATCGACGTAACGACCCCGAGCGCGCAGTTTGGCGCGATTGCGCTGGGACAGGACGTCTATTCGCTGACGCCGTTCGCCATCCACGTTGACAGTTCGCACGCTAACCACAGCCTGGCGACGATGAACCTCGCGGTCAGCGGCGCGAACGGCTACGCTGCCAGCGTGAGCTTCCCGCTGCTCGTCACGACCAACCGCGGGTTCTCGGACGACATGGAGCGGGGTGCGAACGGCTGGACCCATTCCGGCACAAGCGATAACTGGCACCAGACAACTCACCGGAGCCAGTCGCCGTCGAACAGCTGGTACTGCGGTTCAGAGGGCTCGTGGCAGTACACGAACGAGAACGACGCCCGGCTGGTGACGCCGTACTTCGTGTCCGGCGACTCGGCCCGGCTTTCGTTCGATCACTGGTACAACGTCGAGCAGAGCTATGACTACTGCATGCCGGAAATCAACAACGGCTCGCAGTTCTGGGTACCGCTCGCGAGCTACACCGGTACGAACTCGGACTGGGGGCACGTGCAGTTCCCGCTCGCCAGCTGGTCGGGCCAGACCGTGCGGGTCAGGTTCCGGTTCCTGTCCGACGGCAACGTGACGGCCGAGGGTTGGTACGTAGACAACTTTCTCTTCGAACCGTACCAGACGGGCGTAGCCGAACCCAGGCCCGGTGCGCAGACTCGAAGCGCGAAGCTCGAAGTCCGCAGTCCGGCCACCCGCATGGCATCCATCGCCTACGCCATTCCGGCGGGGCGTTGCGCGCGGCTCGCCGCATTTGACGTGAACGGACGGCTGGTTGCGGAGATAACGAGCGGACTGACCGGAGTGGGGCGCGCCACCTGGAACCTTGCCGGGGTCGAGGCCGGCGCGTACTTCGTCCGTCTTTCGGACGAGGCGTCGAGCAAGGTCACCAAGGTTGTAGTGGCGAAGTAGCCAAGCAGAGCAGTAGTGCAGGAGGCGGGCCTTGCCCGCCTCCTGCCAGTTCTCAGTCCGACTCGCCCCTCAGGGAGCCGGGTCGGTCTTCTCCAGTTCGGCCTTCAGCTTTTTCGCCGCCGCGTCGTCCGGCGAGCGCCTGAGCCATTCTTCGACTGCGGCGGAGGCTGCGTCTTTCCTTTCAGCCCGCAACATCCACGTGACCGCCTCAGGCCAGGCGGCAGCCGCTTCGTCCTTGCGGCCCAGCGAGTCGTAGGACGAGGCCAGTTGGACGTAGATGTGCGCGTAGTTCACGGCCAGGGGCGCGACCCTCCGCGTAACCGGTGACATGTTCTGGGGCCAGGGCGGCAG